>NZ_JBLROA010000031.1:0-80866 GCF_047921505.1 Micromonospora sp. SL1-18
CGTGTTCAACGACCCCCGACCGGCCGGCATTCCGGCCTCAGGATGCCGCCGACCAGCCGCGAACCGGACACCAGACCGCAGAACACCCAGACAGGCGACCACAGACCCCTGATGATCCACTCCGTGTCCCGCAAACGGCGGTATCCGACCCACACCGACACCACCACATCCCGCACACCGAGTCGATCACCACCCACCCGACACGCAAGGACCACCCTTTCGGGAAACCGTGCGCGCCGCAGACCAGGACGGCCATGCCCGCCACAGACGTCAGACCGCGAACCCCCGGAGCAGGGGGACGTGTCAGGCGAGGCCGTTGGCCTCGCGGATCACGGTGACCAACTCGTCGATGATGTCGGTCAGCGCGAAGTCCTTCGGCGTGAAGACCCGGGCCACGCCGGCCACCCGCAGTTCCTCCGCGTCGCCCGTGGGGATGATGCCGCCCACCACCACGGGCAGGTCGCCCCGTCCGGCAGACCGCAGCCCGTCCAGTACGGCCGGCACGGCGGCCAGGTGCGAACCGGAGAGCACCGAGAGGCCGACCAGGTCCACGTCCTCCTCGACCGCGGCGGCCACGATCTGCCCGGCGGTCAGCCGGATGCCCTGGTAGACCACCTCGAAGCCGGCGTCGCGGGCACGTACCGCGATCTGCTCGGCGCCGTTGGAGTGCCCGTCCAGGCCCGGCTTGCCGACCAGCAGCCGCAGCCGGCCGCTGCCCAGCTCGCGTGCCGTCGCGGCAACCCGCTCGCGGACACGCGCGAGCCCCGCCGCCCCGCCCGCCCCGGCGGCGCCGGAGAGGCCGGTCGGGGCCCGGTACTCGCCGAAGACCTGGCGCAGCGCGCCGGCCCACTCGCCGGTGGTCACCCCGGCCCGGACGCACTCCAGCGTCGCGGGCATCAGGTTGGTCGTGGTCGCGGCGTCCGCGCGTAACCGGGCAAGTGCCGCGTCCACCGCCGCCGCGTCCCGACCGGCCCGCCACTCGCGTACGGCGTCGGCGGCAGCCGCCTCGACGGCCGGGTCGACCTGCTCGATCGCCTCGGCTCCGACCACGGTCAGCGGCGACGGCTCGGTTTCGGTGAACCGGTTGACGCCGACCACCACGTCGGTACCGGCCTCCATCCGCCGGCGGCGGTCGGCGAGCGAGGCGACCAGGGCGCTCTTCAGGTAGCCGGTCTCCACGGCGGCCACCACGCCGCCCAGTTCCAGCACCTTCGCCAACTCCAGCCGGGCACCGGCCACGATGCCGTCGACCAGTGCGGTCATCACGTGCGATCCCTCGAACAGGTCCGGATACTCCAGCAGGTCCGACTCGTACGCCAGCACCTGCTGCATCCGCAGCGACCACTGCTGGTCCCAGGGGCGCGGCAGGCCTAGCGCCTCGTTCCAGGCCGGGAGCTGCACGGCGCGGGCCCGGGCGTCCCGGGAGAGGGTGACGCCGAGCATCTCCAGCACGATGCGCTGGACGTTGTTCTCCGGCTGGGCCTCGGCGAGGCCGAGCGAGTTGACCTGGACGCCGTACCGGAAGCGGCGCTGCTTCTCCTCCGCCACGCCGTACCGATCGCGGGTGATCTCGTTCCAGAGCGCGCCGAACGCGCGCAGCTTGGCTGTCTCCTCGACGAACCGCGCTCCGGCGTTGACGAAGAAGGAGATCCGCTGCACGACGTCGCCGATCCGCTCGGCGGGCACCTGGCCGGAGTCACGCACGGCGTCGAGCACGGCGACCGCGGTGGCCAACGCGAAGCCGACCTCCTGCACCGGCATCGCGCCGGCCTCCTGAAGGTGGTACGAGCAGATGTTGACCGGGTTCCACTTCGGCATCTCGCGCAGCGTGTACGCGATGACGTCCGCGGTGAGCCGCAGCGACGCCGCCGGTGGGAAGATGTACGTCCCCCGGGACAGGTACTCCTTGATGATGTCGTTCTGTGTGGTCCCGGAGAGCATGTCGGCGGGGTAGCCCTGCTCCATGGCAACCGTGCCGTAGAGGGCGAGCAACCACATCGCGGGCGCGTTGATGGTCATCGAGGTGTTCATCTCGGCCAGCGGGAGGCCGTCGAAGAGGGCCCGCATGTCGCCGAGGTGCGCCACCGGCACGCCCACCCGGCCCACCTCGCCGGCGGCCAGCTCGTGGTCCGGGTCGTACCCGGTCTGGGTGGGCAGGTCGAAGGCGACCGACAGGCCGGTCTGTCCCTTAGCCAGGTTGCGGCGGAAGAGCGCGTTGGTGGCCGTGGCGGAGGAGTGCCCGGCGTAGGTGCGCATCACCCAGGGCCGGTCGCGGTCCGGCAGCCGCCCCGGGGGAGCATTCTCGTCCATGGCCGGAGTCTAAATTACCGTTCAGTAGATCGAGTTGTGGAAAACCACACAGGCCCATGGAGTGGACCACCGGGCACGAGCGTCGCGACATGGCGGAGACCGCCACACCCCCACCCTCCATCTGGTGCGGCGAGGTCGCACACTGGACGGTATGGATGACGAGCTGGCGATCTCCGTACGGGGGCTGCGCAAGGCGTACGGCGACAACGTCGCGGTGGCGGGCGTGGACCTCGACGTCCACCGGGGCGAGGTGTTCGCCCTGCTCGGCCCGAACGGCGCCGGCAAGACCACCACCGTGGAGATCCTGGAGGGCTACCGGCAGCGCGACGCCGGCGAGGTACGCGTGCTCGGCAGCGACCCGGCCCACGCGGACGCGGACTGGCGCACCCGGGTCGGCATCGTGCTGCAGGGCACCGGCGAGTTCGACGAGCTGACCGTGGCCGAGGTGGTCCGGCACTTCGCCGGCTTCTATCCGGGTGCCGACGACCCAGACAAGATCATCGAACGGGTCGGGCTGAGCGCCAAGACCAAGGCCCGTACGCACGCCCTCTCCGGCGGGCAGAAGCGCCGCCTCGACGTGGCGCTGGGCATCATCGGCCGTCCCGAGCTGCTCTTCCTCGACGAGCCGACCACCGGCTTCGACCCGGAGGCGCGGCGGGAGTTCTGGGAGCTGATCCGGGACCTGGCCGCTGCCGGCACCACCATCGTGCTGACCACCCACTACCTGGACGAGGCCGAGGCGCTCGCCGACCGGGTCGGCGTGATCGCCGCCGGGCGGGTGATCGAGGTGGCCCCGCCCAACCGGCTGGGCAACCGGCAGGGGGCCCTCGCGACGGTCTCCTGGCGTACCCCGGACGGGACGCTGGAGAGTGCGGAGAGCGCGACGCCGACGGCACTGGTCGCGGAGCTGGCCGCGCGCTTCGGCGGCGAGGTCCCGGGCCTCACGGTGACCCGACCGACCCTGGAAGACGTATACCTCACGATGATCGGACACTGATGACGACCACCACGAAGCCGGCGACCCCGGTCGTCGCCGCCACCGGAGGGCGTCGCCTCGGCGCCGGAGCCCTGGCGCTGCGGCAGGGCCGGCTGGAGATCACCCAGTTCCTGCGCAGCCGGGAGTCCGTCGTCTTCACCATGCTCTTCCCGGTGGTGATGATTGCGATCTTCGCGTCGATCTTCACCTGGGAGATCACGCCCGGGGTGCGGTTCACCCAGTACTTCGTCACCGGCATGATCGCAACCGGCCTGATGGCAGTGAGCTTCCAGAACCTCGGCATCTGGATCCCGATCGAGCGGGACCGGGGCGTGCTGAAGCGCTACCGGGGCACCCCGATGCCGAAGTGGGTGTACTTCGCCGGCAAGGTGATCGTTGTGGTGGCGATCGGCGTCGCCGAAACCGTGCTGCTGCTCGCCGTCTCAACCGCCTTCTTCGACCTGCAACTGCCCACCGCGCCGGAGAAGTGGCTCACCTTCGGCTGGGTCGCCGGGCTCGGTGTGACCGCGTGCACGCTGTGCGGCATCGCCATCTCCTCGCTGGCCCGCACCGCCCGCAGCGGCTCGGCGGTGGTCACCCCGCTCGCGCTGATCCTGCAGTTCATCTCCGGGGTGTTCTTCGTCTTCACCGGGCTGCCGGGCTGGATGCAGCAGGTGGCGGCGCTCTTCCCGCTGAAATGGATGTGCCAGGGGTTGCGGTCGGTCTTCCTGCCGGAGAGCTTCGGGGCGCAGGAGCCGGGCGGCTCGTTCGAACTGGGCCGGGTCGCCCTGGTGCTGGCGGCTTGGTGCGTGATCGGCCTGGTCCTCTGCCTGACCACCTTCCGCTGGACCACCAAGCGCGACGGCTGACGGTCAGATGGCGAGGGCGGGCTCCTCGGGCGCGATGCCGCGTTCCACCTCCACGCCGAGCGCCCGCAGGTCGGCGACGAAGTCCGGGTAGCCGCGGTCGACGTGGTGCACGTGGGAGACCTCGGTGACCCCGTCGGCGCACAGGCCGGCGATGATCAGGCCGGCGCCGGCCCGGATGTCGGTGGCGCGTACCGGGGCGCCGGAGAGGCGGTCGCGGCCGCAGACCAGGGCGTGGTGGCCGTCGGTCTTGATGTCCGCGCCGAGCCGCATCATCTCGTTGGCGAACATGAACCGGCCGTCGAAGATGTTCTCGGTGATCAACGACCCCCCGTCGCTCACCGCGGCCAGCCCGATCGCCATCGGCAGCAGGTCGGTGGCGAAGCCCGGGAACGGCAGGGTCACCACGTCGACGGCGGTGGGACGATCGTCGACGCGTACCCGGAAGGCGTCGGCGCGGGTCTCCACCAGGCCGCCGGCCGAGACCAGCTTGTCCAGCGCGACCTCCAGGAACGCCGGGTCGATGCCGGTCACGGTGACGTCCCCACGGGTCATCGCGGCGGCGAACGCCCAGGTGCCGGCGACGATCCGGTCCCCCACGGTGGCGTGCCGGACCGGGTGCAGCTCGGGCACCCCCACGATGTGCAGGGTGGAGGTGCCCTCCCCCTCGATCCGGGCCCCCATCCGGATCAGCATCGAGCAGATGTCGACGATCTCCGGTTCCCGGGCGGCGTTGTCGATCGTCGTGGTGCCCCGGGCCAGCACCGCCGCCATCACCAGGTTCTCCGTCGCGCCGACGCTCGGGAAGTCCAGCACGATGTCCGCGCCGTGCAGCCCGTCCGGCGCCTCGGCGATGACGAAGCCGTGTTCGCCGGAGATTTCCGCGCCCATCCGGGTCAGCCCGGAGATGTGCATGTCCAGGCCGCGCGAGCCGATGGCATCCCCGCCCGGGTGGGCCACCCGCACGTACCCCCGGCGGGCCAGCAGCGGGCCGAGCACGCAGATCGACGCACGCAGCCGGCGGACCAGGTCGTAGTCGGCCTCCGCGCCGGGCTGCTCGGGTACGTCGATGACGACCGACCGGGAGCGTTCCGCCCCGCCGTGGGCCGACATCGGGTCGACCGGGTCGTCGGCGGCGAACCGTACGCCGCAGCCGAGCCGGCGCAGCACCTCCCCCATGATGGCGATGTCGGTGATCCGTGGGACGTTGGTGATCACGCTGCGCCCCGGCGCGAGCAGCGCGGCGGCCATCAGTTTGAGCGCGGAGTTCTTCGCCCCGACGACGTGCACCGTGCCGGCCAGCCGGGCCTCACCGTGTACCCGGATGACGTCGACGTCGCTGATAGCCGGGTCGCCGGCGTCGCCCGGCCCGACACCGGGCATCCAGCCGGTCTGGCCCGGCCGCGCCGGAATGGTCAGGTCCGGTATCCGTAGGCTGTGCGTCATGGCCGTCCACCTCACGCGCATCTACACCAAGGCCGGCGACGCCGGCATGACCAGGCTGAGCAACAACGAGCAGGTACCGAAGACCGATCCGCGGATCGCCGCGTACGCGGACGTCGACGAGTGCAACGCGGCTATCGGGGTCGCGCTCGCGCTGGGACAGCTCGACGACGAACTGCGGGCAGTGCTGGAGTCGATCCAGAACGACATGTTCGACGTCGGCGCGGACCTGGCGACGCCGGTCGAGCCGAACCCGGCGTATCCGCCGCTGCGGGTCACCGAGGAGTACGTGGAGCGCCTCGAGGGCTGGTGCGACGAGTACAACGGGCGCCTGAGCAAACTCGACTCCTTCATCCTCCCCGGCGGCACCGCGGGCGCGGCGCTGCTACACGTGGCACGGACGACCGCCCGACGCGCCGAGCGCGCGGCCTGGGCCCTGATCGCGCACGACCCGGACCGGACCAACACCCTCCCGGCAAAGTATCTCAACCGGCTTTCCGATCTGCTCTTTATCCTGGCAAGAACGGCAAATCCGAACGGAGATGTGCTATGGGTGCCGGGCGGGAAGCGCTGACCGTCGGCGGCCTGCACCACGTCGAGGTCTGGATACCCGATCTCGCCGCTGCCATTGCCAGTTGGGGCTGGCTTCTCGGCGAGCTGGGCTGGACGCCGTACCAGGACTGGCCGGCCGGCCGGTCCTGGCGGCTCGGCCCCACGTACCTGGTCCTGGAGGAGTCCCCGGCGCTCAGCGGCCAGGTGCACGACCGGCTCGCGCCGGGCCTCAACCATCTGGCCTTCCACGCCGGCCCGCCGGCTGCCGTGGACCGGCTGGTCGCGGCGGCCCCCGCGCACGGGTGGGAGCTGCTCTTCCCGGACCGCCATCCGCACGCCGGCGGCCCGCAGACGTACGCCGCCTACCTCACCGACGGGCAGGGGTACGAGGTGGAGCTGGTCGCCGAGCCGGATTGACCATCCGCCTCGGGCCGTCACGTTCGTGCCGGTCGCCCCGCGGGCTGGCGTCGATCGATCACGGGCTGGAAGCGGATCAGGCGGCCGGCCAGTCCTGAGAGGCCAGACGCGGCGAGGCCGCCCCGGGCGGGGCGGCCTCGAGCCAGGAGAGGAAGCCGGTGACCGTGGATCGCGCCATTGCGATCTCGACCGGCGCATGGTGACTGGTACAGCGCAGAATGACCCAGTCGGCCGGCATGGAGAGCCGCTCCTGCCCCTCGGGGAGCCGGCGGCGCTCCACCGCGAGCCCTTCGCGGGAGAGCACCCGTTTGGGCCGCAGGGCGAAGCTGAACATGCGGTACCAGCGGAGCTCGTCGCCGACGAAGCGGCCGAAGCCGGGCGACCAGCCTCGGCCGTCAAGAATCGTGGAGACCCGGACGCTGAGCCGGATGATGCCTCCGCTGCGGGTGAACAGGGCCCGCCGGACGAAGAGAATCACCAGCGCGGCGAACACGACCGCGACGCCGATTCCGATCCCTTCCAGAATCTCCATCGGCGGGTCGGCTCAGCGCGCCGGGGTGGCCGGGGTGGCGCTCTCGGCGAGGACGGTGACACCCTCACCGGTCACCGACAGGAAACCGCCGGCGACGTCGTACGCCAGCTGCTGACCGCCGGGCTGCTTGATGCGTACCTGGCTGGGCTCGGCGAGCTGGCCCAGCACGGGCGCGTGCCCCGGCAGCACACCCAGCTCACCCTCGGTCGTCCGGGCGACGACCATCTCGGCCTCGCCGGACCAGACCTTCTCCTCGACGGCTACGAGCTCGACGTGAAGCTGCTGTGCCACGCTGTCTCCTTGCTGCGGCGGCGGATTGCCGAAAGTCTAGTCGCGGCCCCGGGCGTCACCCAACGCGGGTGGCGAGACCTGCGACACGCGTCGCAGCCCTCGGCACCCGCACGGGTCCGCTGGCGCTCAGGCTAACTGTTCTTCTGCTTGAAGTCGGGGTGCTCCAAGATGAACGCGTCGATCTGTTCGTCGCGCATCGCCGCGAAGAAGTCCTCGGCCGCCGGCTGGAACTGCTCGCCCTGGTACTTCGAGCCGTTGAGGACGGGCGCGCCGGGCAGCTTGATCGTCTCGATCGAGTCGGGCCGAATGTTCTTCAGGGCAAGCCCGAAGTCGATCACACTGTTGCCACGGCCGTTGAAGATGAGCGACTCACCGGCCGCACGGAGCACCCGGTCCAGCTTGAGCGGATTGGTCACCACGTCGGCGCTGAACGCCTGGCCCACCATCGCCTTGACGAACTGCTGCTGGTGCCGCTGCCGGCCGTAGTCGGAGTCCGGCACGCCGTTCCTCGGGTAGCGCTGGCGCACATAGTCCAGTGCCTGCCAGCCGCTGAGGTGGGCGTCGCCCTTCTTGTAGACGGCCTGGGGACCGAGGTAGCTGCCACCGCCTCGCTTGAGCTGGCGCATGGTGCCGTCGGGCCGGCGATGCTCCGAGGTCACGTCCCGCTCGATGTACATGTCGACGCCACCCATCGCGTCGACGATCTTCTGGAAGCCGTTGAAGTTGATGATCGCGCCGGCGTCGAAGCGTTCGATCCCGGTGACCTTCTGGACGGTCTTCGCGAGCAGTTCGAAGCCCTGCGCGGCGCTCGGGTCCTGCCCCGACACCGCGCTGCCGTGCGACATGGCGGCATTCAGCCGGTCGTTGCCGCCCGGGTAGTTCGCCTTCGGGAAGGCCGGGATGTCGACCCGCAGATCACGCGGCAGCGAGAAGAGGTAGGCCCGGTCCAGGCCGTCCGGCACGTGCAGGACCATGATCGAGTCGGACAGCGGCCGGGTCCGTGGATTGCGAGGGTCGATGCCGACCAGCAGGATGTTGAGCGGGCCCTTGATGTCGCTCTTCTTGGCGGCGCCGGCCGCCTCGTCGCCGAAGAGGTCAGCCGTGCCGATCGCGCCTTCGTAGCGAGCCACCAGGGCCTGGTATCCCAACAGCGAGGTCCCGCTGAGCGTCATGAGGACCACGCCCAGGATGGTGCACACTCGGGCCCACCGCGGCACGCCCCACCAGATAGACCGCTTGCCGCGGTTGCTGCCGGCCTTACTCACGAGCATCTCCAATCGTCACGCCCACGACTGGCAGACGCGCGCACGGGGCCGTTTCGTTGCAAGAAATCAGAACCGATGACGTGAAAGTCGTGCCACGAACGGTACCGCGCCGCCGACGGAAACGTTTGGTCGTAGACCGGACATCTGGTAAAGCGGGCCTGAACAGGCGGAGACCGCCCCGACATCGCCGGGACGGCCTCCGTTAATGTGACGAGGGTCTCAGCCCTCCATCAGCTCCTTCGCCTTGCGCTCCAGGTCCTCCAGACCGCCGCACATGAAGAAGGCCTGCTCGGGGAAGTGGTCGTACTCGCCCTCGCTGATCTTCTTGAACGCCTCGATGGTCTCCTTGATCGGGACCGTCGAACCCGGCACGCCGGTGAACTGCTCGGCGGCGTACGTGTTCTGCGACAGGAAGCGCTCGATCCGGCGGGCCCGGCCCACGGTGATCTTGTCTTCCTCGGAGAGCTCCTCGATACCGAGGATGGCGATGATGTCCTGCAGGTCCTTGTAGCGCTGCAGAATCCGCTTCACCTCGGTGGCGACCTGGAAGTGCTCCTGGCCGACGTAATCCGCGGCGAGGATCCGGGACGACGACGCCAGCGGGTCCACCGCCGGGTAGATGCCCTTGTCGGAGATCGACCGCTCCAGGTTGGTGGTCGCGTCCAGGTGGGCGAACGTGGTGGCCGGCGCCGGGTCGGTGTAGTCGTCGGCGGGCACGTAGATCGCCTGCATCGAGGTGATGGCCTGGCCCCGGACGGAGGTGATCCGCTCCTGGAGCTCGCCCATCTCGTCGGCCAGGGTCGGCTGGTAACCCACGGCGCTCGGCATCCGGCCGAGCAGCGTGGAGACCTCGGAACCGGCCTGGGTGAAGCGGAAGATGTTGTCGATGAAGAGCAGCACCTCCTGCTTCTGCACGTCGCGGAAGTACTCCGCCATGGTCAGCGCGGAGAGGGCGACCCGCAGCCGGGTGCCCGGCGGCTCGTCCATCTGGCCGTAGACCAGCGCGGTCTTGTCGATGACGCCCGACTCGGTCATCTCGGCGATGAGGTCGTTGCCCTCACGGGTCCGCTCACCCACGCCGGCGAAGACCGAGGTGCCACCGAAGTTGCGGGCAACCCGGGTGATCATCTCCTGGATGAGCACCGTCTTGCCCACGCCCGCGCCGCCGAACAGGCCGATCTTGCCGCCCTTGACGTACGGGGCGAGCAGGTCGATGACCTTGATGCCGGTCTCCAGCATCTCGGTCTTCGGCTCCAGGTCCGCGAAGGCCGGAGCCTTGCGGTGGATCTGCCAGTGGTCGTCCGGGTTGAGCGTCTCGCCCTCGCGGAGGTTCAGGACCTCACCGATCGCGTTGAACACGTGACCCTTGACCGCGTCGCCCACCGGGACGCTGATCGGCGAGCCGGTGTCCTGGACCTCGGTGCCGCGGACCAGGCCGTCGGTCGGCTGCATCGAGATGGCGCGGACCAGGTTGTCACCCAGGTGCTGGGCGACCTCCAGGGTCAGCGTCTTCTCGCCACCGGACAGCGTCACGTTGACGTGCAGGGCGTTGAACAGGTCCGGCATGGCGTCGCGCGGGAACTCGGCGTCGACGACCGGGCCGATGACCCGGACCACGCGACCGGTGGCCGTCTTGGTCTCTACTGGGGCAGTCATCACACTTCACTTCCCGACGCGGCCAGCGCGTTGGCGCCGCCGACGATCTCGCTGATCTCCTGGGTGATCCCGGCCTGGCGGGCCGAGTTCATCTCACGCGTGTACTTCTCGATCATCTCTTCGGCGTTGTCGGTGGCGCTCTTCATCGCCCGCCGCCGGGCCGCCGACTCGCTGGCCGCCGACTCCAACAACGCCGCGTAGATCCGCGTGTTGATGTACTTCGGCAGCAGCGCGTCGAGCAGCGCCTCCGCCTCCGGCTCGAACTCGTACGCCGGGAGCAGGCCCTGGGGGGCCTCCGACCGCGGACGCTCGTCGACCTGCATCGGGCCGATGATCCGACTCACCGGCGTCTGGGTCATCAGGGACTTGAACTCGGTGTAGACGATGTGCAGCTCGTCGATGCCGAGGACGCCGTCCGCGCCGGGGCCGCCGTCCACGTCGTCCGCGCCGCCGGTGAACGCCTTGATCAGCGTCTCACCCACCTCGCGGGCGTCCGAGAAGCCCGGCTGCTCCGAGAAGCCGGTCCAGCTCGCCTCGATGTCCCGGTTACGGAACCGGTAGAACGTGACGCCCTTGCGGCCGATCACGTAGAGCACCGGCTCCTTGCCGTCGGCCCGCAGCCGCGCGATCAGCGACTCCGCGGTCTTGATCGCGTTGGAGCTGTAGCCACCGGCCAGACCACGGTCACTGGTGACCAGCAGTACGCCCGCCCGCCGCACCCGCTCGCGCGGGGTGAGCAGCGGGTGGTCGATCCGCGCGTTGGAGGCCAGCGCCGTGAGCACGTCGGTGATCGCCTTGGCGTACGGCAGGGATGCCGCCACCCGAGTCTGGGCCTTGGCGATGCGGCTCGTCGCTACGAGCTCCATCGCCTTGGTGATCTTCTTCATCGACTTCGCCGAGCGGATCCGTTGACGAAGAACGCGAACCTGGGCGGCCATCGTCAGCTCTCAGCCGGGCGGTCGGTCGAGCCGTCGCGGAACCGGGTCACCGTCTCGCGGGTCTCCTCGCCCTCCAACGCCTTGGCCGGGGCCTCGTTGATCCGGGTCTCGTCCTCCTTGCCGAGGAAGAGCTGCTTGAAGTCGGTGATGGCCGAGTCCAGCGAGGCGATGATGTCGTCGCCCCACTTGTTGTCGGCGATCGCGGCCAGGATGCCGTCGTGCTTGTGCCGGAGGTACTGCAGGAACTCCGACTCGAAGCGCTTGATCTCGCCGACCGGGATGTCGTCCAGCTTGCCCTCGGTGCCGGCCCAGACCGAGACGACCTGCTCCTGCACCGGGTAGGGCGAGTAGTTCGACTGCTTGAGCAGCTCGACCAGGCGGGAACCGCGCTCGAGCTGGGCGCGGGAGGCCTTGTCCAGGTCGGAGGCGAAGGCGGCGAACGCCTCCAGCTCGCGGAACTGGGCCAGGTTGAGCCGGAGCGAACCGGCGACCTTCTTCATCGGCTTCACCTGGGCGGCGCCACCGACCCGGGAGACCGAGGTGCCGACGTTGATGGCCGGCCGGACGCCCTGGTTGAACAGGTCGGTCTCCAGGAAGATCTGGCCGTCGGTGATCGAGATGACGTTGGTCGGGATGAACGCCGAGATGTCGTTCGCCTTGGTCTCGATGATCGGCAGACCGGTCATCGAGCCGCCGCCCAGTTCGTCGGAGAGCTTGGCGCAGCGCTCCAGCAGCCGGGAGTGCAGGTAGAAGACGTCACCCGGGTACGCTTCGCGGCCCGGTGGGCGACGCAGCAGCAGCGACACGGCGCGGTACGCCTCGGCCTGCTTGCTCAGGTCGTCGAAGACGATCAGGACGTGCTTGCCGCCGTACATCCAGTGCTGGCCGATGGACGAGCCGGTGTACGGGGCGAGGTACTTGAAGCCGGCCGGGTCCGAGGCCGGGGAGGCGACGATGGTGGTGTATTCCATCGCGCCCGCCTCCTCCAGCGTCCCCTTGATCGAGGCGATGGTGGAGGCCTTCTGGCCGATGGCGACGTAGATGCAGCGGACCTGCTTCTTCGGGTCGCCGGAGCGCCAGTTGTCCCGCTGGTTGAGGATGGTGTCCAGGGCGACCGTGGTCTTACCGGTCTTCCGGTCACCGATGATCAGCTGCCGCTGGCCGCGGCCGATCGGGGTCATGGCGTCGACGGCCTTGAGACCGGTCTGCAGCGGCTCGTCGACCGACTTGCGGGCCATCACGTTCGGGGCCTGGAGCTCCAGCTCGCGGTAGCCCTCGTTCGGGATGTCGCCGAGGCCGTCGATCGGCTGGCCGAGCGCGTTGACCACGCGGCCGAGGAAGGCGTCGCCGACCGGGACGGAGAGCACCCGCTCGGTGCGCTTGACGCGCTGCCCCTCCTCGATACCGCCGAAGTCACCGAGGACGACGACACCGATCTCCCGGACGTCGAGGTTCAGCGCCACGCCGAGCGTGCCGTCCTCGAACTCCAGGAGCTCGTTGGTCATGGTCGAGGGCAGACCCTCGACGTGGGCGATGCCGTCGCCAGCGTCGGCGACGGTGCCGACCTCCTCACGGGAGACGTCGGCCGTGTAGGAGGAGACGTAGCGCTCGAGGGCGCCGCGGATCTCCTCCGTCGAGATGGTCAGCTCGGCCATCCTCTGCTTCCTTCAAGTATCAGGGGCCCGGGATACCTAGTACCGACCGGTCCGATGGCGTCGAATCAGGGCTGCGGAGACGCTGGTCAGCGCTTCGCGAGCGCGTTACGGGTCTCGTTGAGGCGGCGCAGGACGGTGCCGTCGTACAGGTCGGAGCCGACCCGCACGCTCACCCCACCGAGCACCTCCGGGTTCACCGTCTGCTTGACGGAAACCTCTCGACCGTACATCGCGGAGAGGCGAGCACCGAGGCGTCGCTCCTCCTCGTCACTCAGCAGGGCTGCCACGGTCACGTACGCGACCTGGCGGTCCCGCCGGTCGGCGGCCAGCTCAACCAGCCGGGTGAGCGCCCCGATGAAGGAGCGCCCCCCGAAGCCCGCCAGCGCGGCCTCGACGAGACGGACGGTGACCGGCCGGGCCTTGCCGGCGAGCAGCTCGCGGGCCAGCGTGGCCCGCCGCTCGGCAGTGGCCATCGGGTCGGAGAGCGCGTTGGACAGCTCGGCGGAAGCGGACACGACCTGGCCGAAACGGAACAGCTCGTCCTCCACCTCGCCCAGCTCGCCGGCCTTCTCGGCACCCGCCAGGAGCGCCTCGACGCCCAGCCGCTCGGTGCCGTCGAGCAGTTCCGACGGCGCCGACCAGCGGCCGGCGACCAGCGAGACGAGCAGGTCGAGCGCGTCGCTGCCGACCTTCCCGCTCAGGATGCCCGTGAGCAGGCCGGTGCGGTCCTCGCCCGGACGCGCCGGGTCGGACAGCGCCCGGCGCAGCCGCGGCTCGCGCCGCAGCAGTGTGGCCACGGAGAGGATGTCGTCGGCGGTGGCGGCCACCGCCGACGGCTCCGCGCCGCGGGCGTACGCGTCGAGGCGCTCGGCCGCGACCTTGTACGACTCCCGGCTGGCGGCCTGCATCAGCGGGCCCCCGCGCTCTCGAGGCCGCTCAGGAACCGGTCGACGGTGCCCTTGCGACGCGCCTCGTCGGCGAGCGACTCACCGACGATCTTGCTGGCCAGGTCCACCGCGAGCGTGCCGACCTCGGTGCGGAGCTCGCGCACGATGGTGGCCCGCTCGGCGGCGAGCTGCTCCTTGCCGGCAGCGATGATCCGGTCGGACTCCTCCCGCGCCTTGGCGAGAATGTCCTGGCGAATGCCCTCGGCGTCGGCGCGGGCGTCGTCGCGGATCTTGGCGGCGTCGGTCCGGGCCTCGGCCAGCTGCGCGCGGTACTGCTCGAGCAGCTGGTTGGCCTCGGCCTGGGCGGCCTCGGCGCGCTTGATGCCGCCCTCGATCGCGTCGACCCGGGCCTGGAACGTCTCCTCCATGCGGGGGAAGACGAACTTCATCAGCACGAAGCAGAGCACGAGGAAGGCGACTCCACCGATCAGGAGCTCCTGCCAGAGCGGAATGATCGGGTTGTGGGCTTGCACCTCAGCGAGCACGAACATGAAGACCTCCCGGTCGAAGGAAGGGCTGGATCAGGAGACCGTGCCCTGCCAGACAAAGCCGAACGCGACGCCGAGCAGGGCCAGCGCCTCGATGACGGCGAAGCCGATCCAGACGTACGGCAGGGTCATCCGGGACGACTCCGGCTGCCGGGCGGTGGACTGGATGTAGGCGCTGAAGACCAGGCCGACGCCGATACCGGGGCCGATGGCGGCGAGGCCGTAGCCGATGGCGGCGGTGCTGCCGGAAACCGCGGCGAGAACGTCCATTGGTTGGTTCCTCCTGGATATCACGCGTGACGATCACGCGGACGACAACGGTTGGTGCGAAGTGGATCAGTGCTCTTCGGCGAGCGCGCCCTGCACGTAGCTGGCGCTCAGCACGGTGAAGACGTAGGCCTGCAGGACGATCACCAGGAACTCGAGGAAGGTCAGCGCGATGGTCATCAGCCAGGAGAGCACCGAGATCGGGGCCAGCAGCGCGGCGGAGTTGAGCATCGCGAAGCCGCCGAGCGTGAAGACCAGCAGGAGCATGTGGCCGGCGAACATGTTGGCGAAGAGACGGACGGCCAGCGAGAACGGCCGGACCAGGAACGTCGAGAACGCCTCGATCGGGATCAGCAGCGGCAGGATGTACCACGGCGCGGGCGGGATCAGCGCGTGCTTGAAGTATTTGACGAACCCGTGCTGCCGGATGCCGACCCAGTTGAACATCACGTAGCTGATCAGAGCGAGGAATGTCGGGAACGCGATGTGCGAGTTCGGCGAGATCTGGAACGGCGGGATGATCGCGAACGCGTTCGTCAGCAGGATGAAGCAGAAGAGCGTGGTGAAGTACGGCGCGAAGCGAACGCCCTGGTGCCCGATCATGTCGACCGCGATGTTGTTCCGCACGAAGCCGTAGATCGACTCGGCGTACCACTGCTTCTTGGTCGGCACCAGCTGCGGCTTGCGGTAGCTGAGCAGGAAGAACAGGATCAGGATCCCGACCGCCAGCCAGACCATGAAGGTGATCTTGGTGAACCAGTACGAGTTGTGCGCACCCCACGGCAGGATGCTGGGCAGGTAGAAGTCCTCCACGCTGGGTGGGAAATTGACCTCGCCCTGTGCAAGGACGTTTGCCTGTCCGAACACCGCGTCCCTTCCTATTGAGGCGTGCCGAGCTTGCGCACGACCAGGATGATCCCCCCGGCCATGCCGAGCACGATCCCGATCCCGGTGGCGATGCCACGGGTGTCGAGCCAACGGTCGACCAGCCAGCCGACGAAGCCCCACACGAGCATGCCCGCGATCAGGTAGCTGAGCGCGGTCCAGCCCTGACCGGCACCGGGCGGAACATCGCCCGGGCCGTCAGCGCTGGGGGGTTTTTGGTCACCGGCCATGACGGGCCGAACGATATCAGTCGAGGATACGAGGCTGTGCCTCACCCCCCGCACAACCTGGTTGTGTGGGACACGGGTGGGCGAAGTCGTCTGGAGGAACGCTACTCCCCTCCCGCCCCTGAGAGAATGACCGATCGCGGACACACCGGCGGCGCCGTACGAAAGCCGGGACAGCGCCGCCGGGGTCGGCGGCCGTCAGCGTGCGGCGCGGCGGGCGTGGACGGTGGTCAGCCACCAGATGTGCAGCCCGGTCCAGACCGCGACGCCCGCCGCGATGCCCAGACAGAGCGGGATCAGTCCTGGCCAGCCGGTCGAGGCCACCAGCACCATCACGGCCCCGAGCAGGGTCATCTTGGCCACGTACACGCCGACCCCGAAGGGCAGCACCAGCTGCGGGTCGCGGGCGTCGGCCCAGGCCAGCACGATGGTGGTGACCGTGTAGCTGAGCGCGGTGACGCCGACCCCGGCCGCCGCGCCGAGCGCGCCGTCCGCGCCCCGGGTCACCCCGCCGACCACCGCCGCCGCCGCGCCCAGCACCGCCGACGCGATCAGCAGCACCGGCAGATGACGCAGCCGCCAGCCGCGATCCGCGGTCGCCTCCGCCGCCCGCGTCCCGGACTCAGCCACGGGGGTACGCCGGGAAGGCGGTGACCAGCTCGGTCACGTCGGCGGCGATGCGGGCCAGCTCGTCGGGACCACCGGTGGCCGCCGGGTCGGTGCGGACCGCCCGCGCGATCAGCGCGGCGATCCGTCGCATCTCGCCCTCCCGCATGCCCTGGGTGGTGACGCTCGGCGTGCCCACCCGGAGGCCGGAGGCGACCATCGGCTTTTGCGGATCGTACGGGACGGCGTTCTTGTTGAGCGTGATGCGCGCGACGTCGCAGCGCGCCTCCGCGTCCGCCCCGGTCACGCCGAGCGCGCGCAGGTCGATCAGGGTGAGGTGGGTGTCGGTGCCACCGGAGACCGGCCGCATGCCCTCCGCGGCCAGCCCGTCGGCGAGCGCCTGGGCGTTGCTGATCACCTGGGCAGTGTACGCACGGAACTCGGGCTGGGCGGCCTCGCGCAGCGCGACCGCCTTGGCCGCGACGGCGTGCATCAGCGGGCCGCCCTGGGTGAACGGGAAGACTGCCTTGTCGATCCGGGCGGCCAGCGTCTCCCGGCAGAGGATCATGCCGCCACGCGGACCGCGCAGCACCTTGTGGGTGGTGCAGCACACCACGTCGGCGTACGGCAGCGGGGACGGGATCGCCTGGCCGGCGACCAGCCCGATGAAGTGCGCCGCGTCCACCATCAGGTACGCGTCGACCTCGTCGGCGATCTCCCGGAACCGGGCGAAGTCGATCAGCCGCGGGTACGCCGTCGCGCCGCAGATGATCATCTTGGGCCGGTGCGTCCGGGCCAGGTCGCGCACCTCGTCGTAGTCGATCAGCTCGGTGTCCGGCCGGACCCGGTAGCTGACGGCGTGGAACCACTTGCCGGAGAAGTTCACCCGGCTGCCGTGGGTGAGGTGGCCCCCGTGCGGCAGGTCCATCGCCAGCACGGTGTCCCCCGGCTGCAGTAGGGCGGCGTACGCGGCCAGGTTGGCGCTGGCGCCCGAGTGCGGCTGGAGGTTGGCGTGCTCCGCGCCGAAGAGCTCCTTCGCCCGGGCGACGCCGATCTCCTCGGCGCGGTCCACCTCGACACAGCCGCCGTAGTACCGCCGGCCCGGGTAGCCCTCGGCGTACTTGTTGGTCAGCGTGGAGCCGAGGGCGGCCAGCACGGCCGGGGAGGTCAGGTTCTCGCTGGCGATCAGTTGCAGCCCGCCGCGCAGCCGCGCCAACTCCCCCAGCACCACCCCGGCGATCTCCGGGTCAACGGCGCTGAGCTGCTGGAAGTCCGGCCCCCAGAAGGTGTCCCCCACGTTCTCCACACCCAAGAAGTCTACGGAGCCCGCCACACTCCTCCCGCGATCTCGCAGGTCCCGCGTTACCCGGTCAGTTGGTGGTGCGGGGAGAGGTGCGCTGGGAGGCGACCTTCCGGCTGGGCGGGACGAAGTCGCGCACCGGCTGGTCGCGCAGCGCGTACGCCATCAGCCCACCCACGGCTGCGATCTGCCGGGTCTGCACGCCGCCGCCGACGGCGTCCTGGGGGTCGTCCGGGTTCGCGGCGATGGTGGCGACGGCGAGCTGCGGGGTGAACGCGACGAGGGTCTCCGTCCGGTTCTCGTCCGAGCTGCCGGTCTTGCCGCCCAGCGGGCGCCGGAGCGCGCGCTCGAGCTCCTCGGCGGTGCCGCCGTCGCAGCGCCGGTACATCGACTGGTCGCCGACCGGGCAGCGGGCCGCGTCCGCCGCCGCCCGGGCCACGTCGGTGTCGAGCGCCTGCCGGCAGTCCGGGTTGCCGGCGGCGAACTTCCGGCCCGAGGAGTCGGTGATGGAGGTCACCGGGGTGGGGCGGCACCAGACCCCCTCGGCGGCCACCGTCGCGTACGCCCCGGCCAGGTCGAGGGGGGTGGTGTCGGCGACGCCGAGGGTGAACGGACCCCAGCTCCTCGCCCCCTGGCGGGCCAGCCGCGCGTCGTCGGGCGAGCGCAGCACGATGCCCAGCCGCTCGGCCATCTCCACCACTCGGTCCGCACCCACCTGCTGGGTCAGCCAGACGAAGTAGGTGTTCACCGACCGGCCGAACGCGCTCCACATGGTGCGAGGGCCGTCCATCCAGTACGGGTTGGCGTTGGGCGGGCACCAGTGGCCGCCGCAGTTGGCCGACCCCGAGCCGTTCGGGTAGTCGCTGACGAACCTGGACGGGGCGTCGAACTCGGTGTCCAGCGGCAGCCCGGCCTCCAGCGCGGCGAGCATCGCGAAGAGCTTGAAGGTCGAGCCGGCCTGGTAGCCGACGATGTCGCCGCCCCCGGCGATGAGCTGGTTGACGGTGTTCGGGTAGTTCTTCTGCCCCGTCGGGTTCGCGGTGACGCTGTAGTTCCGGTTCACCGCCATGGCCAGCACCCGGCCGGTGCCCGGCTGCACCACCGCGGTCGGCGCGGCCCGTTTGTTGGTCGCGGCGTAGATCCCGAGCACCTGCTCGGTGGTCTTGCGCTGCAGGTCCGGATCGAGCGAGGAGACGATCGACCAGCCGCCCCGGCGCAGCGTCCGCTGCCGTTCCTCCGGTGACTTGCCGAAGGCGGGCTGGGCGTTCCACCACTGGGTGAACCAGTCGCAGAAGAAGCCCCAGTCGTTGTGCTCGGCGGATACCGCGGCGCAGTCGTTCGGCGTGGCGCTGGGCCGCAGGCCCAGCTTCGCGGCCTTGGCCTGCGTGCCGTCCGCGGCGGTCACCTGGGCGGTCTCCACCATCCGGTCCAGCACGTACGCCCGGCGGTTCAGTGCCGCGTCCGCGTTGCCGTTGATCGGGTCGTCGCTGTCGGGCGAGCGGACCAGCCCGGCCAGCAGCGCCGCCTGGGCCAGGGTCAGCTTCGCCGGGGTGGTGGAGAAGTAGCGTTTGCTGGCCGCGGCGATGCCGTACGCCCCGGCGCCGAAGTACGCGATGTTCAGGTAGCGGCCGAGGATCTCGTCCTTGCTCAGCTCGCGTTCCAGGGCCAGCGCGTACCGCATCTCCCGGATCTTGCGGCCCGCGGTGATCTCGGTGGCCTTGGCCCGCTGCTCCTCGGTCAACCGGGGGTCGCTGGCCAGCGCGTTGCGCACGTACTGCATGGTCAATGTGGAGGCGCCCTGCCGGGTCTCGCCCTCCCGCCGGTTGACGGTGAGGGCCCGCACCACGCCGCGTACGTCGACGCCGTGGTGCTGGTAGAAGCGGACGTCCTCGGCCGCCACCATGGCCTGCCGCATCACCGGTGCCACGCCATCGACCGGCACGTCCACCCGGTCCTCCACGTAGAACGAGGTGATCAGGGTGCGGCCGTCGTTGGCGTAGAGGTTGGAGCGCTGGGCCGGCTCCGGCGTACGCAGCGAATCCGGCAGCCCGGCGTAGGGCATCAGCCCCTTGAAACCGAGCCCGAACGCCAGCGCGGCCGGCAGTGCGGCCGCGGCCAGGACCAGTCCGGCGAGCACGCCGGAGAGCAGGACGGTGAACAGCTTGTCGAGATGGGCCCGGTTCATCAGCTCTCCCCGCAGGAGCCGGCTTTACGAGACCCATTCAGAATGACCGGAATCGGTAGGTTTGCCACCACCTTCCCCAAAACACGCAGGAATTTCGCGAGGAAGGATGAAGTCGGACAGAACCCCCAACGAGCGGGCCATCCCGTGATTCACGGACAGCAGCGTGACTCAGGACAGCAGCGTGGCGGCCAGCGGGTGCACCGTCTCCTCGATCTCGTCGGCCACCCGGGTGAAGCACTGGTCGCCCCGGCCCCACGGATCGTCGAGATCGTCGGTGGACAGCGCGGCAGCGCCCTGCCGGGCCGCGTCCACGGCGGCCACCAGGGCCACGCCCCGGGCGTACACCGCCGCCGGGGTGACCTCGACCGGGGGCAGGCCGGACCGGTCCACCCCGCCCAGCAGCCGGCCGAACTCGCCGAGCACGAACGTGCGGGCGGCGGCGTCCGGCCGCAGCGCCACCACGTACTCCTGCTGGTCGACGGTGGCGGTGAGGACCAGATCGGCCGCGTCGATGAGGTCGGAGCGGAGCTTGCGGGCGGCGAAGCCCACCACGTCACCGCCACGCGAGGTGATCTGCCGGGCAGCGGGCGGGTTCATCCCCTCGCCGGCGTGCCAGCCGCCGGTGCCCGCGCTGTGGCTGTGCACCAGCTCATCCACGCCGGCAGTATCGACGCCGAGGCGGCGCAGCCGCTCCCCGACGGCGAGCACCAGCAGTCGCTCGGCCATCGGCGAGCGGCAGATGTTGCCCATGCACACGTGCAGCACGGTGAACGGCGGCACTCAGACTCCCCGCTCGTCGAGGATGTCCGGCACCACGTCGCGTAGCTTCTCCATCGAAACGGCGCCCTGCCGCAGCAGGCGGGGCACGTCGCCGGTGAGGTCGACAATCGTGCTGGGCACCGGGTCCACGGCCGGGCCGGCCTCCAGGTAGGCGCGGACGCCGTAGCCGAGCTGGTCGCGGGCCTCCTCGGCGGTGAGCGCGGCCGGCTGCCCGATCTTGTTGGCCGAGGCCACCGCCATGGGGCCGGTCTCCCGCAGCACCTCCAACGCCACCGGGTGCAGGGGCATCCGCACCGCCACCGTGCCGCTGGTGTCGCCCAGGTCCCACGCGAGGCTCGGCGAGTGCTCCAGCACGATGGTCAACGCGCCCGGCCAGAACGCCTCGACCAGGTCGCGGGCCGCGCGGGGCAGCGAGAAGACCAGGCCGTCAAGGGTGTGCCGGGACCCGATCAGCACCGGGGGCGCCTGCTGCGAGCCCTTCGCGTCCGCGAGGGCCTTCACCGCGTACGGGGTGAAGGCGTCGGCGCCGATGCCGTAGACCGTGTCGGTCGGCAGGACGACGAGCTCCCCGTTCTTGATCGCCTCGATCGCAGCGGCGATGCCGCGGTCCCGGTCTTCGAGCGACCGACAGTCGTAGAGCATCACGAGGAGCCAGTCTGCCACGCCGCGTCGGGCCCGGCGTGCTGGCCGTCCACCCGGCGGGACGCGGTGGCGAAACGAGGTCGACCGACCAGGTCCCGGTGCTCCTCGACCCGCTCGTACCGGCCATCGGCGGCGAGCAGTGCGGGCACCGCCGCCCCGTGGGTGTCGTCGTGCTCGACGCCGAGCACGCCACCGGGCCGGAGCAACTCGGCCGCCCGGGCGACCACCGGCCGGATGACGTCCAGCCCGTCCGCGCCGCCGAAGACCGCCTCGTCCGGGTCGTGCCCGGCCACGTCCGGCGACACCACCACCGACCGCGGCACGTACGGCGGGTTGCAGAGCAGCACGTCGACCCGGCCGACCAGGCCGGCGAGGAGCCGTGGGTCGGTGACGTCGGCCGCCACCACCTCGACCGGGGTGTCCCCCGCCGCGGCCCGGTCCGCCGCGTTGCGGTGCAGCCAGACCAGCGCGGCCGGGGAGCGTTCCACCGCCACCACCCGGGCGCCGGGCAGCTCCTGGGCCACCGCCAAGGCGATCGCGCCGGAGCCGCTGCACAGGTCCACGACCAGCGGGGATCCCCGCCGCCGTCCCTGCTCGACGCCCCAGCCGGCGAGCAGCTCGGTCTCCGGACGGGGCACGAACACCCCGGGGCCGACCGCCAGCTCCAGGTGCCGGAAGCCGGCGACGCCGGTGAGGTGCTGGAGGGGCTCGCGGGCCGCCCGCCGAGCCACCAGCGCGGCCAAGCGGTCGCGCTGATCCGGGGTGAAGCCGTCGGCCAGCGCCAGCCGGCCACGGGGCACGTCCAGCACGTACGCGGCGAGCTGCTCGGCCTCCGCGCGCGGCGCCTCGAGCCCGGCCGCTGCCAGGGCCTGCGCCGCCCGGGCGACCGCCAGCGAGGGGAGCTCGCGTTCTGTCCCTTTGGACGGGTGTTGCGGGAGGGAGGACACGACATAATCATGAAGCGTCGGGCGCCGCTCTCACGAGCGGGTGCGCCCGGACGCACAGGGACAGGGAGGTCCGAGTGGGCTGGCTCGACCGGGTCGACGACCAGGTTGACGCCCTCCAGCGCGCCCGGGCGTTGCAGGAGGCAAGCAACTCGGCGGAGGCGGTCACCCTGCTCGACCGGGTCATCCGCACCACGAACGATCCCCATACCCGCGCGGACGCGCAGGTCCAGCGCCTCTGCGCGGTGATCAACCTCGGCCGGACGGCCGAATACACCCGGGCCATCGAGGAGTCCTCCGCCGCGGTCCGGGACCTGGCCGAGCCGTACCTGCACGGGCACCTCAACGCCCTGGCGGCGCTCGCCGCGCACCATCAGGGGGCGCTGGACCGCTGCGTCACCCACCTGGTCAAGGCCGCCCGCTGGCTGACCGCCGACGACGACCCGGACCGGGACACCGCCTGGGGCTGGCACGACCTGGCGATGGCCTACTCGTACCTCAGCTTCCACGGCCATGCCCTGGGGGCGATCGAGCGTGCCCGCCAGGTGGGGCTCGCCGCCGGCATCTCCGAGGAGACCTTCGCCGCGCCGGGCATCCGGCTGCGCAACGCCGTGGCCCTGGACCACACCGGCGACAGCGACGGCTGCCTGCGGGTGCTGCGCGACGTGGCCGGGGACTTCACCCGCTTCCTGCGCAGCGGGCGGGCCGGCAACATCCGGCCGAGCAGCCTGGCCGCGTACGGGTACGCCGCCGCCCGACGGGCCGCCCTGGGCGACCGCGTGGAGTCCGACGGCGACGCCGATCCCGAGCGACTGCTCGAGCACGGCGGCGACAGCGCCCGCGCAAGGGACATGCGCCAGCTCGGCCAGGTCTGCCTGGCCATCGCCGACGGCCGACCGATCGAGGCGGTGGCCCGGCTGGACACCGCCCGGGTCTCCGTCGAGACGCTGGGCGCGGCCGAGCAGCCCCGGCTGCGCAGCATCGCGCTGGCCCGGGCCGGTGACCATGCCGCCGCGCACCGCGCCGACCGGTACGCGTTCCGGCTGGCCGCGCAGCGCAACGACCGGCTGCGAGACGTCTACATCGAGGGCATCGCCGCGCGGATCGACCACGAGGAGGTGCGCCGCGAGGCGGCCCGGTACGAGGGCGAGGCGCTCACCGATCCGCTGACCGGGCTGCCCAACCGGCGGCGGCTGGAGCGCTACATCGGCGCGGTGGTGTCCCGGGGCGGGCGGGTGGTGATCGGCGTCTGCGACCTGGACGGCTTCAAGGCGGTGAACACCCGGCACGGCCACCACTCCGGCGACCTGGTGCTGCAGCGGATCGCCGGGCTGATCAACCGGGTGATGCGCCGCGGCGACTTCGTGGCCCGGTACGGCGGGGACGAGTTCGTCGTGGTGCTGCCCGAGACGGGCATGGCCGAGGCGGTCGAGGTGGCCCGCCGGATCCAGGCCGCCGTCCGCACCGAGGACTGGGAGACGCTGGTCCCCGGCACCCCGGTCGGCGTGAGCATCGGCTTCGCCGAGGTCAGCGGCGGCTCCGGGGTGAGCATCCGGGAGGCGCTGGGCAACGCGTTCGAGCTCGCCGACCGGGAGATGCTGCGCGCCAAGGACCGCCTCCGCGCCTCCTGATCCCCGCATCTCGCCCGCGTGGGTCAGCGGCGGGACAGTTCCGTCCCGCCGGCCAGGCGGGCCGCGCGGTCGGCCTCGGCGAGCGCGCCCAGGACCCCGTCCAGCTCACCGGCGAGGGCCAGGTCCAGGTTGTACGCGGTGTAGCCGATCCGGTGGTCGGTGATCCGGTTCTGCGGGAAGTTGTACGTGCGGATCCGCTCCGACCGGTCCACGGTGCGGACCTGCGCCTTGCGGGCGTCCGAGGCGGCCGCGTCGGCCTGCTCCTGGGCCACGGCGAGCAGCCGGGCGCGCAGGATGCGCATGGCCTGCTCCCGGTTCTGGAGCTGCGACTTCTCGTTCTGGCAGGAGACCACGATCCCGGTCGGCAGGTGGGTGATCCGGACCGCCGAGTCGGTGGTGTTGACCGACTGCCCGCCGGGCCCGGACGAGCGGAACACGTCGATCCGCAGCTCGTTCGGGTCGATGGTGACGTCGACGTCCTCGGCCTCCGGCAGCACCAGCACGCCGGCCGCGCTGGTGTGGATCCGGCCCTGCGACTCGGTGACCGGGACGCGCTGCACCCGGTGCACGCCGCCCTCCCACTTGAGCCGGGACCAGACACCGTTGCCGCCCTCGGGCATGCCCTTGGTCTTGATCGCCAGGGAGACGTCCTTGACCCCGCCGAGGTCGGACTCCTGCGAGTCGATCACCTCGGTGACCCAGCCGTGCCGCTCGGCGTACCGGGTGTACATCCGCAGCAGGTCACCGGCGAAGAGCGCCGACTCCTCGCCGCCCTCGCCGGCCTTGATCTCGACGATGACGTCCTTGGCGTCGTGCGGGTCGCGCGGGATCAGCAACTCCGCCAGCTTCTCCTCGAGCGCCGGCAGGGACGCGGCGATCGCCTCGGCCTCGGCGGCGAAGGCCGGATCCTCGGCGGCCAGCTCGCGGGCGGCGGCAAGGTCGGCCTGGGCCTGCTCCAACTCGCCGGCGGCCTTGTGCAGCGGGACCAGTTCCGCGTAGCGCCGGCCGACCCGCCGGGCGGTGCCCTGGTCGGCGTGGATCGCGGGGTCGGCCAGCCGCTTCTCCAGCTCGGCGTACTCGTCGAGGAGGCCGGCCAGGCGCTCACTGCTCATGCTGCGGATGCTCCTTCGGCGACGACCGGACAGGGACGGGAATAAGCAGGGCGGAAACGGACGAACGCCCGCGCCCGGCACGAGGCCGGACACGGGCGTCGCCGGAGCAGCTACTTGGCCTTCTTGGCCTGAACCTTGGCGTACTTCTGCTGGAACTTCGCGACCCGACCGGCGGTGTCGAGGACGCGCTGCTTGCCGGTGTAGAACGGGTGGCAGGCGCTGCAGGTCTCGACGCTGATCTGACCGCCCTTGGCGGTGCTGCGGGTGCTGAAGGTGTTGCCGCAGGAGCAGCGGACCTCGGTGGTCACGTACTCCGGGTGGATGTTGGGCTTCATGTCGCCTCGGTCCTTTCGTCGGTGGTCGCCGGGTCGCCGTCGTGCTCCCCGTCGTACCGCGACGGGCTCGGGCGTGAACCGGAACCGGTGGCCGATTGACCAGTGTGCCATGGCCGTCCGCCGACCCGGCGAGTGGGCCGCACAGCTGGTCCGGCAGGCGCAACGCTCACCGCCGGCGTACGCATTCCCGCGCGGCTCGCGGGCATTCGTCTACCGGTACGGCCGGGACGAACGGGAGGTACGGGATGTTCTGCCTGATCGCGACCCGTGGGCTGCCCGCGTCCGGCAAGACCACCTTCGCCCGCCGGCTCCAGCCCGGGGTGGTCCGGGTCAACCGGGACGACCTGCGCCGGATGATGCACGGCGAGCGGCTCTTCACGCAGTGGGCCGAGGGTCAGGTCACCAAGGTGCAGCGGGCGCAGGTGGAGGCGCTGCTGGCGGCCAGGGTCAGCGTCTGCGTGGACGACACCAACCTGCGCTCCCGCACCTTGCGCGACTGGGCCGAGTTGGCCGAGCGGTTCGGCGCCGCGTTCGAGGTGCACGACTTCACCGACGTGCCGCTGGAGGAGTGCCTGCGCCGGGACGCAGCCCGCCCCGAGGTGGACCAGGTCGGCGAGGCCGCGATCCGCCGGCTCCACGAGCGCTACCTGGCCAACCGGCCGCTACCGCTGCCGGTTCCGATCGCCCGCACCGGCACCCCGGCCCGGGTCCACCCGCCCCACCCGGAGCCGCCGGCGATCGTGCTGGTCGACATCGACGGCACGGTGGCGCTGAACGTCTCCCGCAGCCCGTACGACATGACCCGGGTCGGGGAGGACGTGCCGAACGAGGCGGTGATCGCGGCGGTGCGGGCGATGCACGCGGCCGGGCACGGGGTGGTCTTCTGCTCCGGCCGGGACGCGACGGCGCGGCCGGCCACCGAGGCATGGCTGGACCGGCACGTCAAGGTGCCCTACCTGGCGCTGCACCTGCGGGCGGTCGGCGACCAACGCAAGGATGCCGTGGTCAAGCAGGAGATCTACGAACGGGAGATCCGGGACCACTACCGGGTGGTCGGCGTCTTCGACGACCGGCAGCAGGTGGTCCGCATGTGGCGCTCCCTCGGCCTCACCGTCTTCCAGGTCGCCGAGGGCGACTTCTGACGTGCGAGCAGGGCCCCTTCAACCAGGGGTCCTCGTGGAACTCAGACGGCGGGCGCCTCCGCACGATATGGACGCACCCGATACGCGACGAGGGGCACGACCCGACGGTCGTGCCCCTCGCCCGCGTCGCCCCTACCGGGTCACTCGCCCGGCGTGGACTTCGCGATCTGCATCAGGAACTCGATGTTCGTGCGGGACTGCTTGAGCCGGTCCAGCAGGAGGTCGAGCGCCGCCTGCGAGTCCAGCGAGTGCAGCACCTTCCGGAGCTTGTGGACGATCGCCAACTCCTCCGGCGCGAGCAGGACCTCCTCCTTACGCGTACCGGAGGGGTTGATGTCGATCGCCGGGAAGACCCGCTTGTCGGCGATCTTCCGGTCCAGCTTCAGCTCCGCGTTACCGGTGCCCTTGAACTCCTCGAAGATGACCGTGTCCGCCATCGACCCGGTCTCCACCAGCGCGGTGGCGAGGATGGTCAGGGAGCCACCGTTCTCGATGTTCCGTGCCGCACCCAGGAACCGCTTCGGCGGGTAGAGCGCGGTGGAGTCGATACCACCCGACATGATCCGGCCGCTGGCCGGAGCCGCCAGGTTGTACGACCGACCGAGCCGGGTCACCGAGTCGAGCAGCACGACCACGTCGTGCCCCAGCTCGACCAGGCGCTTCGCCCGCTCGATCGCCAGCTCCGCCACCGTGGTGTGGTCCTGCGGCGGACGGTCGAACGTGGCCGCGATGACCTCGCCCTTCACCGACCGCTGCATGTCGGTGACCTCTTCCGGCCGCTCGTCGACCAGCACCACCATCAGGTGGCACTCCGGGTTGTTGCGGGTGATCGCGTTCGCGATCGCCTGCAGCACCATCGTCTTGCCCGCCTTCGGCGGCGAGACGATCAGCGCCCGCTGGCCCTTGCCGATCGGCATCACCAGGTCGATCACCCGGGTGGTCAGGATGTGCGGCTCGGTCTCCAGCCGCAGCCGCTCCTGCGGGTACAGCGGGGTGAGCTTGTAGAACTCCGGCCGGCGCCTCGCCTCCTCCGGCTCCATCCCGTTGATGGTGTCGAGCCGGACCAGCGGGTTGTACTTGTCGCGCCGCTGCTCGCCCTCGCGGGCGGCCCGCACGGCGCCGGTGATCGCGTCACCGCGGCGCAGGCCGTACTTCTTGATCTGGGACATCGAGACGTACACGTCGTTCGGGCCGGCCAGGTAACCGGTGGTCCGGACGAAGGCGTAGTTGTCGAGCACGTCGATGATGCCGGCGACCGGCACGAGCACCTCGTCCTCGCCGACCTGCGGCTCGCGACCGCCCTCGCCGCCCTCGGCCCGCTCGCCGCGGCCACGCCGGCGGTCCCGGAACCGGCTGCGCCGGCCGCGCCGGCCGCCGCCCTCGCCGTCCTCGTCCCCGTCATGGTCGCGCTCGGCGCGCTGGCCGCGGTCGTTGCGGTCGCCGCGGTCGCCACGTTCGCCACGTTCGCCGCGCTCGCCACGTTCGCCGCGCTCCCCACGCTCGGCCCGCTCGCCACGTTCGCCGCGCTCAGCTCGCTCGCCACCGCGCTCAGCGCCACGCTCGGCCCGCTCGCCGCGCTCCCGACCCCGGCCCTCGCCGCGCTCGGCCCGCTCGCCGGTCTCGGCGGGGGCTTCCTCGGTCCGCGTCTCGGCCGGCCTGGCCTCGGTCGCAGCGGCGGCCCGGCCGCGCCGGCTCCGCGTACGACCCTCGGTCGGCTCGGCAGCCGGCGCCGGCTCGGCGGACCGCCGGCGCTCGGTCTCGGCCCGCTCCTCGCGTACCTCGGCGTGCACCTCTTCCCGGGCGGGCGTGGCCGTGGCCGCGACCTCGGCTCGTGGTCGAGGGGTCCCGGCGGCGGCGCCGCCCTGCCGCTCGGTGATCGCGCTGATCAGCTCGCCCTTACGCATGCGAGCCGTGCCCGAGATGCCGAGCGACGCGGCCAGGCTCTGGAGCTCTGGCAGCAGCATCGCCGAGAGGCCGGTACCGCTGCGGCGACGGCGAGTGGGGGCGGCGGTGGTGGCATCGCCAGCGACGTTGGAAACATCCGACGTCACGTCGGTGGTGTCGCTCAATGGATTCCTTCCCTCGATAGGCCGGACTGCCCGGAGTCAAAACCAGGTGGCCGGGCGGCCTCGGTGCACCCGCCTCGCATGGACGCGTCGCGGGAGTCTGTAACACAGCAGCCGGTCGGTTTCCCGACTCACCGGTTTCGGTGAGCAGGTCTCGCCGTCTGCGGCGACCTGCGGAAACTGCGGTGCGGCGTGGGCCTTTGGCAGGGGTGACGGGCTGACCGCCGAGAGCTTCGGGGGTGCGCCGCCCCGCAGGAAGATCGCATGCTTCGCGGCTGTGCTGAGTCTAGAGCGTAATCAACTCTTCCGACCTGCGGCAACAGGGTCCCGCTCGGCGTGTCCAAGTCTACCCCGGTTGACCCGGGCACCGCTGACTTCTATCGGCAACTCCCAGCACTGCCAATCTGTTCCCGCAACGAAGCCCGCAGGCACCTCGGTCAACGCCAACACACTCGGGCCCGCCCCACTGACCACGGCCGCCACACCCGCCTCACGCAGCGCACCGACCAGGGCTGCCGTCCCCGGCATTCCCTCGGCCCGGTAGTCCTGGTGCAGCCGGTCGACGGTGGCCGGCAGCAGGAGCGCCGGATCGGTGGTCAGCGCGTGCACCAGCAGCGCCGCCCGACCGGCGGTCAACGCCGCGTCGGCGTGTGGCACGGTGGCGGGCAGCGCGGCCCGAGCGGTGGCGGTCAGGCCCCGCTCGCCGGGCACGAAGAGGGTCGGGCGGACGGCCTCCGCGACCGCCAGGGAGACCGCGCGGGCCCCGGCGGGCTCCGTCCAGGCGACCGTGAAGCCACCGAGCAGGCAGGGTGCGACGTTGTCCGGGTGGCCCTCGATCTCGGCGGCCAGCCGGAGCGCGCCGGTGTCGTCCAGCATCGTCGCGCCGTCGTCGGCGAGGGCGCGGGCCAGCAGCACGCCGGCAACGATGGCCGCCGAGGAGGAACCAAGACCCCGGGCCTGCGGAATCCGGTTGACGCATTCCAGGGCCAACCCAGGCGGCTGCGCACCAAGCACGTCGAAGGTGGCCCGCATGGCGTGTACCACCAGGTGCCGGTCGTCGTCCGGCAGTTCCCCGGCACCCTCCCCGGTCACCGTCACCTGGACGCCCCCGGCGGTCACCTCGGCCGCCACGTCGTCATACAGCCCCAGGGCCAACCCGAGCGCGTCGAAACCCGGGCCAAGGTTCGCGCTGGTCGCGGGCACCCGGACCCGCACTGGGCCGGAGGCGAGAGTCATCGGCACCGGCTCATGCTAGGGCCCGGGCCCGACCGCTCGCCGATTCGCCCGGACCGTGGGAAGTGATCATCTCTGCTAGCCTGCCCCAGACCAGCGGCACACGGAGGCAACATGGACACCCTTTCTGCGATCCTGTCCGTCGCCGTGAAGCTGCCCAGCATCGTGGTGCTGGTGATCGGCCTGGTGTTGGCCACGGTGCGCCGCGATCGGTTGCCCCGATCCGCCCGGGTCCTCCTGAGGGCCGGCGTCGTCGTACTGCTGGTGGTCGCACTGGCCGCACTGGCCTGGAGTCTCATCTCCATCAACCTGCCGACCTCCGACTGGATCCGCGAGGGCGGCTACCAGCGGATCAGCATGCTCGCCCTGCTCTTCGACGGATTGATCTCCGTCGGCTACCCGCTCGGGTTCGGGCTGCTGATCGGCGCGGTCCTCGCCGGGCGGCGGTCCGCGAGTGACCCGGGGTGTCAGGAGGCGTGGCTGGGCTCCGGCTCCTCCGCCGGGTCGGTGAGCGAGAGCCGCCGCGTGGCAAGCCGCCAGCCCAGCGCGTAAAGCACGGTGACCAGGCCGCAACCGGCCAGCACCGTCCGCTCGCTCACCTGGTCCACCACCAGCGCCACGACGAGTTGGCTGGCCGAGATGGCCAGGGTCGCCAGCATCATGTCGGTGGCGAACACCCGGCCCCGCAACCGGTCCGGCACCTCGCCCTGGAGGGCGTAGTTGGACAGCACCCAGTTGCTGCCACCGCCGAGATGGGCCAGGAGGACCAGCACCAGCACCAGCGGGAACCAGTCGACCATCGACGCGCCGACGTAGGCGAGGCCGTAGAGGGACATGGACAGGGCCAGGCCGGTGAGCAGCCAGGCCCGGTTGGTGAGCACCCGCCGCATCAGGATCGGGCCGACCAGGGCGCCCGCACCCCGGAAGGCGAAGAGCAGGCCGGTGCCGACCGAGCCGGCCCCGTACACCCCGGCGAGCAGCGGGAAGACGGTGAGCACGCCGTTGCCGAGGCCGACCGCCGACTTCACGGTGACCAGCGCCAGCACCCGCGGCCGGTGCGCGATGTAGCGCAGCGCCTCGTGGATCGCCGGCCAGGTGCGCGGAGCCGCCACCGCCGGGTCGCGGGGTGCCTGCAAGGGCCGGCGGATCCGCGCGGCCAGGCCGGCGGCCACGGTCAGGCTGCCCGCCGCCACCCAGAAGCTGACGTACGGGCCGGCGGCGGAGCTCAGCATGCCACCGAGCGAGGCGCCGACGACGCTCATCGTGCCCCAGGCGGAGCCGGCGACCGCGTTGCCGGCGGCCAGGTCCGCCGGATCGACCACGTTGGGCAGGGCGGCCTGGGCCGCCGGCGAGTAGAACGCCTTCGCCACCGCCACGGCCCCGATCGACACCAGGGCGAGCCAGGCCGTACCGGCGCTCCGCACCCCGAGCAACAGCAGGACGCCGGCCAGCGCGGCCAGGTTCGCCGCCATCATGATCTTCCGCCGGTCGAAACGGTCGGCGATGGTGCCGGTGTACGGCAGCAGCAGCGCCGTCGTGCCGGTGTCCACGGCGAGCACCAGCGCGCCCCACACGCCGCTGCCGGTCAGCTCCGGCAGGAGCACCAGCAGCGGCACCATGACGAACCAGTCCGCGCCGAACACCACCAGCTCGGCGAGGAAGAGATTGCGGAAGTCGCGGTTGCGGACGACGACCGAGAGGGTGGGCGACACGCCGGAACCCTACCGGGCCGGTCACCCTACGGTGGCGTGGCGTAGCAGTTGGGAGACGGTCACGAAGGTGTAGCCGCGGCCACGCAGCCCGGTGATCATGTCAGGCAGACCGCGGAGCGCGACCAGTCGCTGCTCGGTGCCGACGTCGTGGCCGAGCAGGATGGTGCCGGGCTGGACGTCGGCGACGATCCGCCGGGCGTGGCCGACCGGATCTCGCGGGAACTCGCCCTCGACCATCTGCAGCGTCCAGAGCACCAGCCGGTAGTCCAACCGGGCCACGGCGTGCAGCACCGCCCCGCCCAGATGCCCCCACGGCGGGCGGAGCAGGTGGGGCTCCACCCCGGTGGCCTCCGTGATCGCGTCGTGGCTGCGCCGCAGGTCGTCGTACGCTGTGTTGGCGTCCATCCGGGCCAGGTCGTGGTGTGCCCAGCTGTGATTGCCCACCTCGTGCCGGCCCAGCCGGCCGCGGACGAGCGCGGCGTTCTGCCGGGCCCGGACGCCGACCATGAAGAAGGTGGCCGGGACGTCGTACTTCTCCAGGGTGTCCAGCACCATCGGCGTCCACTTTGGCAGCGGCCCGTCGTCGAAGGTGAGCGCGAGCAGGCGTTCGCTGGTGTTTACGCCCCAGATGGCCTCGACCGTGCCGGCACCCACCTCCTGGTGGCGGGCGCCCAGCGTGGCGCTGGCCGGCCCGCCGGCGATCGGCAGCCGGCGGTCGGCGATCCAGGTGGTCTGCACGGTGCCGACGGCGCCCAGCGCGACGCCCCCGGCCAGCAGGGCGGTACGGCGCAGCACCGCCCGCCGGTTCCACCCCCGCATGCCGTCCGCCATGGCCCCGCTCCCACGCCGCCCGGCCGCCCCGCGAACGGGGCGCCCCCGACACCTACAGTGAGTGCCGACCCGATCACGGTACCGCCCCGACCTCGGGCGTACTGCCCCTCCGCCATCGGTCGGGCGGGGCCAGATTTCCCGAAAGAGTGGCCATCCCGGATGGAACGGCCACTCTTCCCGGGAATCCGCCGGACCCGGGTGCCCGCACGGTGGGCGGGGCGCGGGCCGGGGCGGGTTAGTCGGTGGGTGGGAGGGGGGAATGGCGGGTCTTCGGCAGGCGGAGCACCTCGAACTGGTCCGTACCGTCGAGGAGCGCGCCCGACGGGGCCGGCCGGACCGGGCGCGCGGCGGCCCCGGCCGCAGACGCGCCGCCGCCGACGGCCACCGGAATCGGGGCCGGGGCCGGCGATGCGACCGGTTCCGGTGTGCCCGGGCGGCGGCCCCGGCGCTCGCGCAGCGTCTCCTTGGCGTGCTCCACCATCGTGTAGAGGGTCGGCACCAGGATCAGCGTCAGCAGCGTCGAGCTGATCAGGCCGCCGATCACCACGATGGCCAGCGGCCGGGAGATGAAGCCGCCCTCACCGGTGAGCCCGAACGCCATCGGCAGCAGGGCGAACACGGTGGCGACCGCGGTCATCAGGATCGGCCGCAGCCGCCGCCGGCCGCCCTCGACCACCGCCTCGGCGACGCCCATCCCCTGTGCCCGGTACTGGTTGATCAGGTCGAGCAGCACGATCGCGTTCGTCACCACGATGCCGACCAGCATGAGCACGCCGATCAGCGCCGGCACGCCCAACGGCATCCCGGTGGCCAGCAGCAGCACGATCGCGCCGGTGGCCGCGAACGGGACGGAGACCAGCAGGATCAACGCCTGGGTCAGGCTGCGGAACGTGGCGACCATGATCAGGAAGACGATCGCGATCGCGGCCAGCACGGCCAGCATCAGGTCGGCGAAGGCGTCCTTCTGGTCGGCGCTGACACCGCCGACGGTGAACGTCGCGCCCGACACGTCCAGCGCGTCCAGCCGGTTCTGCAGCTCCTTCGTGGTGGTGCCAAGGTCGGAGCCGGTGACCGTACCGGTGACCGAGACGCTGCGCTCGCCGTCGATCCGGGTCACCTGCTGCGGGCCCTCGACCTGCTTGACATCGGCGATGTCGCCCAGCTTGCCCCGGCCCACCGGCAGCGCCCGCAGCGCGTTCACAGTCAGCGGGGGCCGGACCCCGGTGCCGAGCACCACGTCCTGCGGCGTGCCGTCCAGGGTGACCTGCCCCAACGGGGTCCCCCGGTACGCCTGCGCGACGAGCTGCCCGACGGCCACCTCGGTGAGCCCGGCCCGGGCCGCGGCGACCCGGTCCACGGTCACCTCGACCCGGGGCACCCGGGTGGCGAGGCTGGTGGCGACGTCCTCGACGCCCGGCGTACCGGCCACCGCTTTTCGGGCGGCCTCGGCGGCCCGGGTCAGCGTGTCGGGGTCGGCGGCCTGCACGACCACCTCGAGCTGGTTGGTGGAGCCGCCGTTCCGCCCGGCGCCGAAGCTCAGCTCGCCCACCTCCGCCCCGAGGGCGTCGAACCTCTCGCGCAGCGTCCGCCGCACCGTCGCGGCGTCGCTGTCGTCGCCGAGCGCGACCGAGAAGGTGGCGGTGTTGCCGGCGCCGCCGCGCGCCCACGGCATGCTGCCACCGCCGGTGGTGACCTGGTAGGTCTTTACCCCCGGGGTACGCCGGAGCACCTCCTCGATCCGGGCGGCGGCCCGGTCGGTGCCGGCCAGCCCGGTGCCCGCCGGCAGCTCCTGGCGGATGGTCAGGGTGTCCTGGCCCGAGTCGTCCAGGAAGTTGGTCTCCAGCTTCTGCGCCAGGCCGAACGTGCCGAGCAGCACCAGCAGGCCCAGCCCCACGGTGGCCCAGCGGGTGCCCCGGGACCGGGTCGCGAAGTCGATGACCGGCAGGTACGTCCGCTGCAACCGGCTGCGCAGCTCCCGCTCCTCGGCGGCACGCCGGACTCCGGCCTCGTCCGCGCCACCGCGGCGCGGCTCGAGGAACCAGTACGAGAGCACCGGGATCACGGTCAGCGACACCAGCAGCGAGGCGAGCAGGGCCACCGTCACGGTAATCGCGAACGGCGCGAAGAGCTGCCCGACGAAGCCGCCCACCAGCGCGATCGGCGCGAAGACGGCGACCGTGGTGAGCGTTGAGGCGGTCACCGCACCGGCCACCTCGCGGACCGCGCCGAGGATGGCGGGGCGCTTCGGCTCGCCGTACTCCAGGTGCCGCTTGATGTTCTCGAGCACCACGATGGAGTCGTCGACGACCCGGCCGACGGCGATGGTCAACGCACCGAGGGTGAGCAGGTTGAGCGAGTGGCCGCCGGCCCAGAGCACGATCAGCGCGACCAGCACCGACAGCGGAATGGAGACCGCGGTGACCACGGTGGAACGGATCGAGAGCAGGAAGACCAGGATCACCACGACCGCCATCAGCAGGCCGAGCAGGCCCTCGGTGGTCAGGCTCTCGATGGAGCGCTCGACGAACGGAGCCTGATCGAAGACCACGGTCAGCTCGGCGCCGGAAGCGGCCTGCAGCGCGTCGAGCCGGTCCCGGATGTCGTGCGAGATGCGGACCGCGTTGCCGTCCGGGGTGGCAGTGACGGCGATGCCCAGGCTGGGCTTGCCGTTGGTCCGGGTGAACCCGGTCGCCGGGCCGAGCTGCTGCTTCACCTGGGCCACGTCACCGAGGCGTACCGGAGCGGCGGGGGCGGTGGAGAGCACTATGCCGCGCAGCTCGGCCACGGTCCGGATCGGGGTGCCGACCTGCACCGGGAGCGACCGGCTGCCGTCGGCCACCGCGCCCGCCGGCACCACGACGCCGTTGGTCTTGAGCGCCTGGGCGATCGCGGTGGGGGCCAGCCGGGCCGCGGCCAGCTTCGCGGGATCGGGGGTGATCAGCACGACCTGGTCGCGGGCGCCGGTCACCGCGACCGTCCGGACCCCGTCCAGGCCCGCCAGCTCGGGTACGACGGTGCGGCGCAGCTTCTCCGCCAGGGCCTGCTCGTCGTCGCCGCCGGCCGCGGCCACCACCACGGCGGGCAGGTCGTCGGTGCTGCCAGCGATGACCTGCGGGTCCACCCCCTCGGGGAGCTGCCCGTCGATGCGGTTCAACGCGGTCTGCATCTTGCTGACCACGTCGTCCAGGTTGGTGCCGAACGCGTACCGCACCTGGACGGTGGTGGAGCCCTCGCGAGAGGTGGAGGTGACCTTCTCCAGCCCCGGGATGCCCTGGAGGCTGTTCTCGATCGGCTCCGTGACCTGGGACTCGACGATCTCCGGCGCGGCACCCGGATAGGCCGCCACGATGAACGCCGCGGGGAGCTCCAGCGACGGCAGGAGCTGCTGCTTCAGCGACGGCACGGCGTACGCCCCGAACGCCGTGGTCACCAGCGCGATGAGGGCGACCAGCCCCCGGTTGGCGAGGCTGAATCTGGCGAGCAGCGACATCGGGGTGGCTCACTCCTGGAGTGGGGTCGACGGTGTCCACAAAGTCTCCACCACCCGCTCCCCCACCCCCGCACCCACCCCCGCGTGCGCCCGGGGGGGGTTAGGCCAGGTCTAGGGAGCGGGCGGCGGCGTGGGGGTCGTTGGCGATGGTCACCGGGGCGGGAGCCGTGCTGATGGCCCACTCGGGGTCCTTGAGGCCGTGGCCGGTGACCGTGCAGACCACGGTGGACCCGGCCGGCACCCGGCCGGCGGCGGCCTGCTGGAGCAGGCCGGCCACGCTGGCCGCACTGCCCAGCTCGACGAAGACGCCCACCTCGCGGGCCAGCAGCCGGTACGCCGTCAGGATCTCCCGGTCGCTGACCGCCGCGATCAGACCGCCCGAGGAGTCCCGGGCGTCGATCGCCTTGGTCCAGCTCGCCGGGTTGCCGATCCGGATGGCGGTGGCGATGGTGGACGGCTCCGGCACCACTCGCCCGGTGACCAGGGGAGCCGCGCCGGCAGCCTGGAAGCCGTACATCTTCGGGGCCCTCGTGGCCCGGCCCGCGCGCAGGTCCTCGGAGTAGCCCATCCAGTAGGCGGAGATGTTGCCGGCGTTGCCGACCGGCAGGCAGTGGATGTCGGGGGCGTCGCCGAGCGCCTCGACGATCTCGAAGGCGGCGGTCTTCTGGCCGTGCAGCCGGTCGATGTTCACCGAGTTGACCAGGGCGACCGGATAGTCCTGGGCGAGCTTGCCGGCGAGCGCCAGGCAGTCGTCGAAGTTGCCCTGCACCTGGAGCAGCCTGGCGCCGTGCACCAGGGCCTGGGCCAGCTTGCCCAGCGCGATCTTGCCCTGCGGCACCAGCACCGCGCAGGTGATCCCGGCGCGGGCCGCGTACGCCGCGGCGGAGGCGCTGGTGTTGCCGGTGGAGGCGCAGATGATCGCCTTGTCACCGGCCTCGACGGCCTTGGAGACGGCGACCGTCATGCCCCGGTCCTTGAACGAGCCGGTCGGGTTGGCCCCTTCCACCTTCAGCCACACGTCGGCGCCGATCCGGGCGGAGAGCACCGGCGCCGGCAGCAGCGGGGTGTTCCCCTCGTGCAGCGTGATGACCGGGGTCGCGTCGGTGACCGGCAGCCGGTCCCGGTACGTCTCGATCAGGCCCCGCCACATGTCGCCCTCCTAGCCTTGACCGCCCCGCCTCATGTCAGGGCCCTTACCAGCGTGGGCCAGCCTTCCGGACCGGCCGCCGGCACGTCCGCCACAAACCACCAGGCGAGACGCCGACGCTACGCCTCGCCCTCGACTCGCAGCACGCTGGTCACCGAGCGGACGATCGCCAGCCCGCGCAGCTCCCGGACGGTGGCCGCGAGCGCGGCGTCCGGCGCCACGTGGGTGACGATGACCAGTTCGGCGTCCGCGCCCCCGCCGGCCGGGCCGCCGTTCGCCGGGCCCTGCCGCACGGTGGCGATGGAGACCTCGTGCCGGGCGAAGACGCCGGCCACCGACTCCAGCACACCCGGCCGGTCGGCCACGTCGAGGCTGATGTGGTATCGGGTGAGCGCCTCCCCCATCGGCCGCACCGACAGGTCCGCGTACGCCGACTCGCTGGCCGTGTGCATCCCGGCCAGGCGGTTGCGGGCCACCGCCACCACGTCGCCGAGCACCGCGCTGGCAGTCGGCGCGCCACCCGCGCCCCGGCCGTAGAACATGAGCTGCCCGGCCGCCTCGGCCTCGACGAAGACCGCGTTGAACGCGCCGCCGACGCTGGCCAGGGGGTGGATCCGCGGGATCATCGCCGGGTGCACGCGGACGCTGACCGACTCCCGGCCCGCCGCGTCCGTACCCCGGGCGGCGATGCAGAGCAGCTTGATTGTGCAGCCCATCGCCTTGGCGCTGGCCACGTCGGCGGCGGTCACCTCGGTGATGCCCTCGCGGTGCACGTCGGCCGCGGTGACCCGGGTGTGGAACGCCAGGGAGGCGAGGATGGCGGCCTTGGCGGCGGCGTCGAAGCCCTCCACGTCGGCCGTCGGGTCGGCCTCGGCGTACCCCAGCTCGGTGGCCTCGTCGAGGGCCTCGGCGAAGCCGGCGCCGGTGGCGTCCATCGCGGAGAGGATGAAGTTGGTGGTGCCGTTGACGATGCCGGTGACCCGGTTGATCCGATCTCCGTGCAGCGACTCGCGCAGCGGGCGCAGCAGCGGGATGGCCCCGGCGACGCTCGCCTCGTAGTAGAGGTCGGCGTCGCCCTCGGCGGCGGCGGCGTGCAGCGTGGCGCCGTCCTCGGCGAGCAGCGCCTTGTTGGCGGTGACCACGCTCTTGCCGGCGCGCAGCGCCTCGACCAGCCAGGTGCGGGCCGGCTCGATGCCGCCGACCACCTCCACCACCACGTCCACGTCGTCCCGCTTGATCAGCCCGAGCGGGTCGGTGGTGAACAGGGCCGGGTCGACCGGCAGGTCGCCGCGGTCCCGGTTGAGCCGGCGTACGGCGATCCCGGCGATCTCGAGCGGGGCACCGATCCGGGCGGCGAGGTCGACCGACTGCTCGTGCAGCAGCCGCACCACGTCGCTGCCGACCGTGCCGCAGCCGAGCAGCGCCAAGCGAACGGGTGAGGTCATCCGACATCCAATGCGAGCAGGTCCGCTTCGGTCTCCCGGCGGACGATCAGCCGGGCCCGACCGTCACTTACGGCGACGACCGGGGGCCGTGGGACGTGGTTGTAGTTGCTGGCCATGCTCCGGCAGTACGCCCCGGTGCCGGGCACCGCGACAAGATCTCCGGGCTGCACGTCAGCGGGCAGGAATTCATCCTTCACCACGATGTCCCCGGACTCACAGTGTTTTCCCACCACGCGGGCGAGCAGCGGCTCCGCCGTCGAGGCCCGGTTGGCCATCGTCGCCGAGTAGGTCGCGTCGTAGAGCGCGGTGCGGATGTTGTCGCTCATCCCGCCGTCCACGCTCACGTACGTCCGAATTCCGTCGACGTCCTTCACGGTGCCGATCTCGTAGAGGGTGAACACGGCCGGTCCGACGATCGCCCGCCCCGGCTCGATGGACAGGTGCGGCACGGCCAGGTTCTCCGCGGCGCATTCCCCGTCGACGATCTTGCGCAGTCGCTTGGCCAGCTCGTGCGGCGCGGCCGGGTCGTCCTGGGTGGTGTACGCGATGCCGAAACCGCCGCCCAGGTCCAGCTCGGGCAGCTCCACCCCGCGGGCGTCGCGGATCTGCGCCTGCAGGCTCAGCACCCGGCGGGCGGAGACCTCGAAGCCGCTGGCGTCGAAGATCTGCGAGCCGATGTGCGAGTGCAGTCCGCGCAGCTCCAGCACGCCCTCGTCGAGGATCTTGAAGGCCGCCGCCGCGGCCGCCCCGCCGGCCAGGGAGAAGCCGAACTTCTGGTCCTCGTGCGCGGTGGCGATGAACTCGTGGGTGTGCGCCTCCACGCCGACGGTGACCCGGACCAGCACCCGGGGGCGTACCCCGCGTTCGCGGGCGAGCGCGGTGAGCCGGTCGATCTCGGCGAACGAGTCGACGATGATCCGGCCCACCCCGGCGTCGACCGCCCGGGTCAGCTCGGCCACCGACTTGTTGTTGCCGTGGAAGCCGATCCGCTCCGGCGGCATCCCGGCCGACAGCGCGGTGGCCAGCTCGCCGCCGGTGCAGACGTCGAGGAACAGGCCCTCCTCGGCGATCGTCCGGACCACGGCGCGGCAGAGGAACGCCTTGCCGGCGTAGTACACGTCGGCGTCCGGGTAGGCGGCCCGGAACTCCTGGCAGCGGGAGCGCAGGTCGTTCTCGTCCAGCACGTACACCGGGGTGCCGAACTCGGCGGCCAGGTCGCGGACGTCCAGGCCGGCGACCTCCAGCGCGCCGCTCTCGGCCCGCACCACGTTGCGGGGCCAGAGCTGCGGCACCAGGGCGTTGACGTCGACCGGGGTACGCAGCCAGGCCGGCTCACGGTTGCCGATCTCGCCGTGCAGGGCACCGGCCTCGTGCGCGCGCATCAGCGCTCTCCGCTTCGCGACTGCGGGGCTCGCAAGCTCACTCCTCGCGCTCGCATTACATCCGCTCCGGGGCGGAGACGCCGAGCAGGTGCAGGCCGTTGGCGATGACCACCCGGGTCGCGTCGTTGAGCCAGAGCCGGGCCCGGTGCAGGTCGGCGACCTCCTCGTCGCCGCGCGGCAGGATCCGGCAGTTGTCGTAGAACCGGTGGTACGCCCCGGCCAGCCGCTCTAGGTAGCGGGCGACCAGGTGCGGCCCGCGCAGCTCGGCCGCCGAGGACACCACGGCGGGGAACTCGGCGAGCGCCTTGAGCAGCTCGTTCTCCTTCTCGTGGGAGAGCAGCTCGGCGTGGAAGCCGGCGGCATCGCCCCGGATCAGCCCCACGTCGGCGGCGTTGCGCCCGACGCTGGCCGTCCGGGCGGCGACGTACTGCACGTAGTAGACCGGGTTGTCGCGGGTGGCCCGGGTCCACAGCTCCACGTCGATGTCGATCGGCGAGTCGCTGGAGTAGCGGGCCAGCGCGTAGCGGGAAGCGTCCACGCCGATCGCGTCGACCAGGTCCTCCAGGGTGACCACGGTGCCGGCCCGCTTGCTCATCCGCACCGGGGCGCCGTCGCGGACCAGGTTGACCAACTGGCCGATGAGGATCTCCAGGTTGGTGTCCGGGTCGTCGCCGAAGCAGGCGGCCATGGCCTTCATCCGGCCGATGTAGCCGTGGTGGTCGGCGCCCAACATGATCACCACGCGCTCGAAGCCGCGCTCGCGCTTGTCGAGGTAGTAGGCGCAGTCGGCGGCGAAGTAGGTCCACTCGCCGTTGGACTTGCGCAGCACCCGGTCCTTGTCGTCACCGAAGTCGGTGGTACGCAGCCAGGTCGCGCCCTCGGAGTCGTAGACGTGCCCCTGCTCGCGCAGCCGGGCCAGCGCCTGGTCCAGCTCGCCGCGGTCGTGCAGGTCCTTCTCGTTGAAGTAGGTGTCGAACTCGACGCCGAAGTCGCGCAGCGACGACTTGATCTCGGCGAACATCAGCTCGACGCCCTCGACCCGGAACGCCTCCTGGGCGGCGGCGTCGGCCAGCTCCCGCACCTCCGGCCGGCGCTTGACCACCTCGGTCGCGATCTCCGCGATGTACGCGCCGCCGTAGCCGTCCTCGGGCGCCGGCTCGCCCCGGGACGCGGCGAGCAGCGAGCGGGCGAACCGGTCGATCTGCGAGCCGGCGTCGTTGAAGTAGTACTCGGTGCCGACCTCGGCGCCGGTGGCGCGGAGCAGCCGGCTGAGCGCGTCGCCGACGGCGGCCCAACGGACCCCACCGATGTGCACCGGTCCGGTCGGGTTCGCCGAGACGAACTCCAGGTTGATCTTTTGGCTGGCGAGGGTGTCGCTGCGGCCGTACTCCGGACCGGCCTCGACGATGACCTTGGCGAGCTGGCCGGCGGCGGCCGCGTCGAGCCGGATGTTCAGGAAACCCGGGCCGGCGATCTCCACCGACTTGATCCCCGGTGCCCGCCCGAGCTGGTCGGCCAGGGCGGCGGCCAGCTCTCGCGGGGGTACGCCCACCTTCTTGCTCAGCTGCAGCGCCAGCGTCGAGGCGTAGTCGCCGTGCTCGGGGTTACGGGGTCGCTCGACGGTGGTCTGCGCGGGCAGCGCGGAGCGATCCAGGCCCCGGTCTTCGAAGACGGCATGGGCGGCGGAGAGGACGACCTCGGCGAGTTCTGCGGGAGTCACCGATCCATGTTATCGGGGGTAGACTCTGGCACCGCGGCGGCGACCAGCATGTGAATCGGCCCGCGGCGCCCTTGACCGACCGACCTGACGAGGCACGATGAGCATCAGCACCCCGGGCGGCCCGGAGCGCCGCCCGACCGTGGTCAGCACCGGTAAGAAGCCGGCGGCCGGCAAGCCCGCCGCCGACAAGCCCGCCGGCGACAAGGCGGGGGCCGGCAAGGGCACCCCGCGGCCGAGCGCCGGCGGCAAGGGCCGCAAGCCGCTCGCGCCGGTGAAGGTGAGCCAGGAACGCTCGTGGGGTCCGATCGCGCTCTTCGTCGCGGTTGGCGTGGTGGCCGTCGGCATCATCGGCATCGGCGCGTGGGCGGTGTACCAGGGCTCCCAGCCGTGGCAGAAGCGGGCCGACTCGATCAAGGGCGTGGTCGACTACCGCAAGAAGGACAAGGACCTGGTCACCGGCGGCAAGCACCAGCAGGGCCCGATCAAGTACGACATCCTCCCGCCGGTGGCCGGCCCGCACAACGACGCCTGGCAGAACTGCATGGGCGACGTCTACGACGCCCCGATCGCCAACGAGCACGCGGTGCACAGCCTGGAGCACGGCACCGTCTGGATCACCTACCGCCCGGACCTGCCGGCCGACCAGGTGGCGAAGCTCAAGGCCAAGGTGCAGGGCCAGGAGAAGCTGATGCTCAGCCCGTTCGAGGGGCTGGACAAGCCGATCTCGCTGCAGGCCTGGGGCTTCCAGCTCAAGGTCGACAACGCCGACGACAGCCGGATCGACGAGTTCATCAAGACGCTGCGGGTGAACGCCTCCGTCGAGGGCCCGAACGCCAACTGCGGCCAGGGCGTCACGGCCACCGGCACCACGCCGCGCGAACTTGGCAACCAGATGCCCGAGCAGCCGACCCAGTGAGGACGCCGCGATGACCGGCGCCGTGACGACGGACACCGAACTCGACGAGGTACCGGCCGCCGACGGCGACCGGGGGGCCACGCGTCGCTTCGGCGCCCTCGCCCTGGCCGCCGCCGTCGTGGTCGGCCTCCTCCTCGGGTACGCGGGCGGCCTGCTCACCCCGACCTTCACCCGCCCCGGGGACCACTCGGTGGAGGCCGGCTTCGCCCGGGACATGACCACCCACCACGCCCAGGCGGTGGAGATGGGGATGATGGCCTTCCAGCAGGGCCAGGACCTGGAGGTACGCCAGATCGGCGGCGACATCGCCACCGGGCAGCAGGGCGAGATCGGCACCATGCAGACCTGGCTGCGGCTGTGGAAGCTGGACCCGACCGGCGACCAGCCGCCGATGGCCTGGATGTCGGACGGCGCGGGCCTGGTCAAGAACGGCCTGATGCCGGGGATGGCCACGCCGGAGGAGATGAAGAAGCTGCGGGAGGCAAAGGGGCGCGAGTTCGACGTGCTCTTCCTCCGGCTGATGATCCAGCACCACCTCGGCGGGATCCACATGATCGAGGGGGTCCTCGCCGAAGGGCATGACAAGGACGTGCTGGCGGTCGCGCAGACCATGAAGAACACCCAGCAGAACGACCTGGCCAACCTCCAGGCCGCACTCAAGCGCCTGGGCGGCTGAGCCGCCGTAGCACCTGCTTCGGAAGGGCCCGCGTCGTGCGACGCGGGCCCTTCCGCATGCCCGGCCGGATCGTGTCCGTTATGCCGGATTATAACGCTTCGATGCCATCCGACCCATTGCACTGCTTGGAGACTTTTCTCCCCACATATCGTGACCAGTTGCGATTCGGGCTCGTTGCGCAGGACGTGGGGGTTGCACTCAGAGACGCAGGGCGGTCGGTGACCAGCTGGTGCCGGCGCCACACCATCGGCGGTGACGGGGCGGTGGCAGCCGTCCGTCGCGGACAGCGGCCGGGCGAGTCGGGAACGCTCAGCCGCGAACAGGAACTCGAACTGATCGACGTACTGCGGGGCGTCCACCCCGACGAGTTCGGCCTGGACGAGGAGCTCTGGACGCGACAGAGCCTGACCGTCCTCATCCAGCGCCGGTTCGGCCTGACGATGGACGCCGGCACGGTCGGGGCGTACCTGCGGGCCTGGGGGTTGGGTCCGCGGGAGCCCCGGGAACGGGCCTGCGGGCTGTGCGTGGGCGCGGTCGAGCACTGGGTACGCAGCGAGTACCCGTCGATCACCCGGGCCGCCCAGGAGCACGCCGCGGAGGTCTACTGGATCGGCCGCGTACGCCTGCGCGGCACCATGCCCGCAGCCGACGTGATCTCCGCGGTCTCGTCCCGGGGCCGGGTGCGTTTCATGATCACCACGCCCTCGGTCGACCCGCCGCTCCCCCGCGACTTCGTGCTTCGGCTCAGCGGCGCCGAGGAGCGTACGGTGCACCTGATCATCGACGGCTCGTGGCCCCGCAACGAGTGGCCGCGCCGCCTCCCCCAGCGCATCGTCCTGCATCCGCTCCCCAGCTGCGGCCGCGCCATGGCCGCCGCCTGAGCACGCGAAGATCAGCGAGCGGGCGGTGCCGATTGGGTGATCCGGAGACGGGTTTGCTACTCTTCTCGGGTCGCTGAGCCCCCGTAGCTCAGGGGATAGAGCACCGCCCTCCGGAGGCGGGGGCGCAGGTTCGAATCCTGCCGGGGGCACCATCGATAAGCAGCACGCAAAGGCCGCTGACCAAGGCAGACCCGGTCAGCGGCCTTTGTCAACGGCACCCTAACGATGTTCCGAGCGGCAACGCCGCCCGCGTGGTCCTGTCGCTGTGCCGGATTCGTCAACCGGCCTCGCGGCGGGCCTTCGCGCGGCGCTTGCCCTCGTGCATGGCCTGCACCCGGGCCACCGGGATAGTCCGCCCCTCGGCGACCAGGTCGGCCGGGAGCCGCTGCGGAGCGGGCAACGCCGCCGCCCACCGATCCCGCTCGGCGACCAGCGCCGGCACGGTCCGCACCGTGAAGTCGGCGGGCGTCACCACCGCCAGGTCGTCCCAGCCCACCGGGTACGACACCGGCGTACCCGGCCGCACCCGGGGGCTGTACGCCGCCACCACCGTCGCCCCGTACGCCCGGGTCGAGTCGACGAAGACCCGGCCGCCCCGGTCCTCGACGATGAAGGCGGTGGTGGCCAGCGCCGGGTCGAGCCGCTCGGCGTGGGCGGCGAGGGCCCGGGTCGCGGCGGCCGCCTCCTCGGCGGTGGTCTCGGCGGCCACCGGCACGATCACGTGCACGCCCTTGGCGCCGCTGGTCTTCACCGCCCCGGCCAGCCCGGCGTCGGCGAGCGCCTGCCGGACCAGCAGCGCGGCCCGGACGGCCATGCCGAACGAGTCCCCCGGCGGCGGGTCGAGGTCGAGCACCAGGTGGGTGGGGTGCTCTGGCCGGCCCGCGAGGCCCAACGTCGGGTGGTATTCCACCGCCCGCTGGTTGGCGAACCAGAGCAGCGTCCGCCGGTCGTCGCAGAGGGCGTACGAGATCCGCCGACGGGACGCCTCCGCCCAGACCGAGGTGCGGCGCACCCAGTCCGGGGTGTACTTCGGCAGGTTCTTCTGCATGAACGGGTCCTGCCCGGGTCGCACCCGGACCACCGAGAGCGGCCGGTCGCGCAGCTCCGGAAGGATCCGCTCGTGGACGGCGTCCAGGTAGTCGACCAGGTCGCGCTTGGTCGCCCCAGCCCCGTCGAACAGCGGCTGGTCCAGATTGGTCAGCGACACCCCGTCCCGAGTCTCGTCAGCGGCACCCATCCGCTCACCTTCCCGGGCGGGGGCCGTGCCGGCAACCCCGACACGGCCGCCGAGGGAGTCAGACCCAGAACGTGTCGTGCCGCAGGAAGAACTCCGTCCGCTCCTCCTCGGTCCGGCCGGCCAGGTCCAGCAGGCCCTCGAAGTAGCCCTCCCGGGGCGCGCCGGGGGCGAAGTGCAGCAGCATCGAGGCGGGCTCGCCGGACTCGTTGCGGAACGCGTGGACGCCACCCTCCGGAACGTGCACGAAGTCGCCGGGCACCGTGTCGATCCACCGCCGGCCGTCGTAGATGCGGACCGTCCCGGACAGAATGTAGAAGGACTCCGAGATGGACCGGTGGAAGTGCGGATCCGGGCCGCTCGGCTGCGGCCCCATCTCCCAGCGGTAGAGCCCGAACTGCCCGTTGGTCGACGCGCCGGTGGCCAGGTAGTGCGCCGTGCCGCCGCTGGGGTAGACCAGCTCGGGCGGCTGATCGGCCGGGCGGTAGGTGGCGGTCGGCTCGCCCAGGTCTCCTGAGTAACGCGGCGGTGGGTAGGTCACCGTGCCTCCTCTCCGGTCGGGAACACCTCGTCGCCCGCCCGGATCGCGGCGAGCATCTCGACGGTACGGGCGCAGGCGGTTGCGTACAGCCCCTCACCGAAGCTGACCCGGGCCACTCCGAGCCCCGCCAGCTCGGCCACGGCCGGTGCGCCGGGGCGAGCCAGCACGTTGACCGGGGGGCGTCCACCTCGGTCACCAGGGTCCGGATGTCGGCCGGGTCGGCGAGGAGGATCGGGTAGACGCCGGTTCACCGAGTTGGAGCGGCAGGTCGAGGGCATCAGCCGGCGGATGCTCACGCTGACCGCGGCGTACGACCAGGAGCACGGGGTTCCGGTCGGCTGAGGCTGTGGCGAAGACCACGCAATCCGTCTGACCGATCGGTCAGGTGCTGACCGATCGGTCAGGCATCCTGGAGGACATGGCACGGGCGGTACCCGAGACCCACGAAGAGATCCTCGCCGCGGCGGCGCGACGCTTCGCCGTCACCGGCTACAAAGGCACCTCGCTGCAGGACATCGCCCGCGAGGTGGGCTGTTCCAAGGCCACCGTGCTCTACCACTTCGCCAACAAAGAAGCCCTGCTCAGCGAGCTGATGGCACCCGCCATCGCGGTGCTGGAGGCGCTCGACGCCCGGATCGCCGCACACACCGGCGCGGACGCCCAGCGGGTCGCCGGCGAGGGCTTCGTCGACCTCGCGGTCCGCTTCCGGCGGGAGATCGCGCTGCTCCGCGGCGAGTTACCCGACCTGCTTCAGCAGCCCGCCTTCGCGCACGTCCAGCAGATCTCCGAACGGCTGATCGACGCGTTCGCCGGCCGGTCCGACCGCCCGTCCGCGCGGATCGCCGCGCTGGTCGTGCTCGCCGGGATCGCGGAGACGTGCGCCGAGTTCATCGCCATCCCCGACGAGGAGCTGCGGCCCGCGCTGCTGGCCGTCGTCCAGCGGGCCCTCGAGCCCGTCACCTGATCCCAGTTCGCGACCCGAGGACAAGGAAACCTCATGGCGACCCTGCTCTACCGGCTCGGCCGGGCATCCTTGCGCCGCCGGCGACTCGTCGCCGTCGTCTGGCTCGTCGTACTCGTCGGCCTCGGTGCCGCCGCGCTGACCCTCAAGGGGCCGACGGCGAGCAACTTCAGCATGCCGGGCACCGAGTCGCAGCGCGCGATCGACCTGCTCGCCGAGCGGTTCCCGGCGGCCAGCGGGGCCACCGGCACCATCGCCGTCAAGGCACCCCAGGCCGGCCAGCTCGGCACGCCCGACGGGCAGGCCGTGGTCAAGCAGGTCACCGAGGAGGCGGCCGCCCTGCCCGGCGTGGTCGGCGCGGTCGACCCGTACCAGGTGCAGGCGCTGAGCCCGGACGGCCGGTACGCGCTGATCCAGGTGCAGTTCCAGGGTCGGGCGGACGACGTGACCGACGCCCAACGCACCGCGTACGAGCAGGTCGGCGCGCAGGCCGAGGCGCAGGGGTGGCAGATCGCCCCGGGCGGTGAGGTGCTCAACGCCGAGCCCGAGGTCGGCTCGACCGAGGCACTCGGTGTGCTGGTCGCGACAATCGTCCTGATCGTCACCTTCGGCTCGCTGGTGGCGGCCGGAATGACCATGCTGAACGCGCTGATCGGCGTCGGCGTCGGCATGGCCGGCCTGTACGCGCTCAGCGGCGCGGTCGAGCTGACCAGCACCGCGCCGATCCTGGCGCTGATGCTCGGCCTCGCGGTCGGCATCGACTACTCGCTGTTCATCACCTCCCGACACCGGCAGAACCTGCTCGACGGGCTCTCCCCCGAGGAGGCGGTCGGCCGGGCCGTCGGCACCGCCGGCTCCGCCGTGGTATTCGCGGGCGCCACCGTCGTCATCGCGCTCGCCGGCCTGGCGGTGGTGAACATCCCGTTCCTCACCGTGATGGGTCTGGCCGCCGCCGGCACGGTCACGGTGGCCGTCCTGGTCGCGATCACCCTGGCCCCGGCACTGCTCGGCTTCGCCGGCCGCAAGGTGCTGCCGCGGAAGCTGCGCAACCGCGAGGTGGTCGCCTCCAGTGCCGGCGAGGACCGCTCGGGCTTCGGGTTCCGCTGGGCGCACTGGGTGACGAAGCTGCGGATCCCGGTCGTCCTGGTCGGCCTGATCGGCCTCGGCCTGATCGCGCTCCCTACCCAGGACATGCGCCTGTCCCTGCCGGACGCCGCCACCGCGGCCGAGGGCACCCCGGCCCGGGTCAACAACGACCTGATCCAGGAGGGCTTCGGCCCCGGCTTCACCGGGCGCCTCGCGGTGGTCGTCACCGCCGACTCGCCGCAGGCCACCCAGGCCGCCGTACCGCAGGTCACCGCGCTGGTCCAGAAGGCGCGCGGCGTCCTGGCCGTGGCCCCGCCGCAGCTCGACCCGACCGGCCGGACCGCGCTGCTCGGCGTCATCCCGAAGACCGGCCCGACCGACGAGGCCACCGAGAACCTCGTGCACGACATCCGCGACCAGGTCAGCGGCATCCGGAACGCGCACGTGCTGCTGACCGGCGCGACCGCGATCGGCATCGACGTGTCCGAGAAGCTCTCCGCCGCGCTCCCGGTCTATCTGCTGCTGGTCGTCGGCCTGTCGGTGCTGCTGTTGATGCTGGTGTTCCGTTCGGTCCTGGTGCCGGTGAAGGCGGCGCTCGGCTTCCTGCTCACCGTGGCGGCCACCTTCGGCATCACGGTCGCGGTGTTCCAGCAGGGCCACCTGGCCAGCCTGGTCGGGCTGGACACCTCCGGTCCACTGGTCAGCTTCCTGCCGATCCTGCTCATCGGCATCCTGTTCGGCCTGGCCATGGACTACGAGGTCTTCCTGGTCTCCCGGATGCGGGAGGACTTCGTGCACGGCGACACCGCCCGGCAGGCGACCATCAACGGGATGGGCCACGGCGCGCGGGTGGTCACTGCCGCCGCGCTGATCATGATCTCGGTGTTCGGCGGCTTCGTCTTCCTCGACGACCCGGTGATCAAGTCGATGGGCTTCGCGCTCGCGATCGGGGTCGCCATCGACGCGTTCGTGGTCCGGATGACCGTCGTCCCGGCGGTGCTGTCGCTGCTCGACACCGCCGCCTGGTGGATCCCCCGCTGGCTGGACCGGATCCTGCCGAACGTGGACGTCGAGGGCGAGGGCCTGCGCGCCCACCTCGCCGAACGCGAGCCCGCCGGCGTGTGAGGGACGGGCCCCTCGTTGTCGCCGGGCGACAACGAGGGGCCCGTCCAACTGCCGCCGGCCGGTCAGACGCCGGCCGGGTAGGTCTCCATCTCGCCCGGGGCGCTGGGGGCCGGCAGCGGGTGCAGCGCGGTGGACTCGTCGCACCAGATGAACGCGTCGTAGCGCTCGCCGAGCCGGGTGGGCACGTAGTTGCCCCAGGATTCGAAGCTCGGGTCGTAGACCACCCCGATGGCCCGGTGGTCGGCCTGCTCGGTGACCCACTCCGGCTGGTCCGGGCCACCGAAGACCAGCACCGCCCGCTCCGGCATCAGCTCGTGCAGCCGCCGCTCCACCGAGCCCTCCCGGGCCGGCGGCACCACCATGGTCTCGGCCGGCGAGCCCCAGCGCGGCGCGGCGACCACCGTGCCCCGGTAGCTGCCGAAGCCGACCAGCGCCACCGCGTCCGGGCCGTGCCGCTCCCGGGCGAGCTGGCCGATGTTGATCATTCCGTCCGCCGCCATGTCGGTGGCCCGGGCGTCGCCGACGTGGGTGTTGTGCGCCCAGACGATGCCCCGGGACTCCGGGCCGTAATGATCGAGCAGCCGGTCCAGGGTGTCGGCCATGTGGATGTCGCGGACGTTCCACGACTCCGGCCCGCCGCCGACCATCGCCCGGTAGTAGCGCTCCGCGCCGGCCACAACCGCCGCGTTCTGCCACGCCGAGAAGCGGTCCAGGCCGTCCGCGGCGGCCTGTTCCCGGGTACGCGCCAGCAGCCGGACCACCTCCTCCTCGCACCGGGCCGAGACGAACCGGCTGGCCGCGCCGTACTCCTCGACGCGCCTGCCGTACGGCTCGAAGCAGCGGTACGCCTCCTGCGCCGCCTCCAGCGAGGCCGGGTCCTCCTCGCCGAGGTAGTCGAAGATGGCCTGCATCGACTCCCACAGGCTGTAGACGTCCAGCCCGTGGAAGCCGGCCCGCCCCTCCTCGGGGCGTTCCAGGTTCCAGGCGCGCAGCCACCGGCAGAAGCGGGCCACCTCGGCGTTGGCCCACATCCAGGTGGGCCAACGTTCGAAGCACTCCAACGCGGTCTGCGGATCGGCCAGCCCACCCGCGGCGCCCACCACCGAGCGGTGCACCCGGTCACAGTCCGGCCAGTCGCCCTCCACCGCGACGAAGCCGAAGCCCTGCTCGGCGATGAGTCGACGGGTCAATTGTTCGCGCAGCCGGTAGTAGTCGTAGCTGCCGTGCGTCGCCTCCCCGATCATCACGATCCGGGCGTCCCGGACGCGGTCCAGGAGCAGGTCGAAGTCGCTCGGCGCCCCGAGTCGCTGTACCAGCATGCCCGCGGCTACCCCCGGACCCGCCCAGGCAAACCGACCCCCGAGCGCAAGGAGGGGCCCCTTGTTAACACCCGTCTGTTAACAAGGGGCCCCTGCTTACCTGCGGGCGGAGCGGGTAGCCGACCGGCATGACGGCCACCGGGGTGCAGTTGCAGGAGTTCCTGGCCGGGCTCGACTATCCGGTCTCGCGCGAGGATCTGATCCGCTGGTGCCAGGAGAACAGCGGCAGCACCGAGCTGCTGCAGATGCTCAAGGCACTGCCGGCGGAGGAGTTCACCTCCCCCGCCGACCTGCGCGCGGCGCTGAACACCCTGGACTGAGCCCCGGGTCGACCGCGTGCAGCAGCCGGAACAGCACCAGCCACTGCTCGGGCCAGACCAGACCGACCGGGGTGTCCGGATCGAGCCGGGCCGCCCGCAGCGCACCGTCGACCCGGCGGCGCGGGTGGGCGGTCCGCAGCGAGGCCGCGAGCGAGCCGCCGACCCCGCCGAAGCCGAGCTCCACCATCTTCCGGTACGCGGGCATCGACGCCCGGGGCAGCAGCGGCTCCGGGCGGCGTTCGATGCGCAGGATGCCCCCGTCCACGGCAGGTACCGGACGGAACGCGCTACGGGGCACCCGGCCGGCCAACTGCCAGTGGTGCTCGGGCCAGGTGAGCACGGTGAGCCGGCTCCAGCGGCCACGGTCGCCGGTGCGCTTGCGCGCGTACGCGACCTGGGTGAGCAGGGTCGCCGACCGCAGGCCGGGCGCGGCGAGGCACCAGCGGACCACGGCGGCGGTCAGTGACCACGGAATGTTGCCGACCACGGCGAACGGCTCGTCGGGCGGGGCGGCGGCGAGGAAGTCGAACGGCCAGACCTGGACCCGCGGCAGGTCCGCGCAGACCGCGGCCTGCCCCGGCAGGACGGCCGGGTCGACCTCGTACGCGATCATCCGGCCGCAGCGGGCGGCGAGCGGCCGGGTCAGCCGGCCGTCCCCGGCACCCACCTCCGGCAGCAGATCGTCGGGGCCGGGTCGGGCCGCCCGAACCATCCGCGCGACGGCGGCCGGGTCGGCGAGGAAGTTCTGGGACAGTACGCGACGGGACCGGTCGCGTGCGGTGGTGCGGAATCGGCGGGGCGCCACGAGATCGTCCTGTCTGTCGCCGGAACGGCGACGGTACGGACAGGCAGCGCAGAACGGGCCTGTCCGAGCGGAATCGGGACTCGGACGACCCTGGAGAACGGCGGAACGCGAAGGCCACGCGTGCGCAGCCGCCGGACCGCGTCGGGGCGGGCGGCGGTACCGGACCAGCCAGCGGGCGGCGTTGGCCGGCCCGGTCACGGGCCGGCGGTGCGGACGGTCAGGCGGTCAGGCGCGGTGGGCGTTCCGGCCGGCCAGGGCCGGACGCCGGACTCGCGGACGGGCGACCAGGAGGAGGCCCCGCGCGGCCGGCGTGACGGCCACGTCGATCAGGGCGTGCATGCACATGGTCGCCAGGCTAGCGCCCCGCCCGCCGCCGCACGAGGCGATTTCGGGGACAGCCCCGGGATCAGAGATCGACCGTACGGCCCTGGGCACGGGCCCGCTCGGCGGCGTCGAGCACCGCCACCACCTCCCGGCCGAACCGTACGTCGCAGCGGTGGTCCCGGGTGCCCGCCTCGATCTCCTCCAGCAGCTGGTCAATCGCCGTACCGAAGGCGGTGATCGCGCTGCCGTCACCCGGCGGCAGCTCCGCCACGCCGTTCTCGCCGTAGAACACGAACTCCTTCGCGGTCGCCTCCGGCGGCGCTTCCAGGGTGAGCAGGACCGTGCTGGTGGGGCCGCCCTCGTGGGTGAGCAGCAGGTGGACCAGTCCCCGCGGCCCGTCCATCGCCGCGACCCGGGTCACCCGGCCGAGCACCGGCAGGATCAGCGACAGCGCGTGCGGGCCGATGTCCCAGAGCGCGCCGTGCTCGCGCCGCCAGGTGGAGTCGCCGTACGGGCTGCCCGGCTGGAAGATCGACGCGAACCGCACCGCCTTGGCGGTGAGCCAGCCACCGGCGGAGGCAAGGGCGGCGAGTTCGGCGGCGATGTCCGGCAGGTAGCGGTTGGTGAAGAAGACCACCGAGGCCACCCCGGACGCCTGGGCGGCGGCGACCACCCGGTCGGCCTCGGCGAGGCTCAGCGCCAGTGGCTTGTCCAGCAGCAGGTGCCGCCCGGCGGCGGCTGCTCGGACGGCGATCTCGGCCTGCACGTCCGGCGGCAGCGCGACCGCGATCGCGTCGCAGGCGCCGAGCAGCTCGTCCACGTCGCCGAAGGCCGGTACGCCGTGTCGGGTGGCCAGCGCGCCGGCCTTCTCCGGATCCCGGCCCCAGACCCCGGCCAGCTCGGCCCGCGGGTGCGCGTCGATGGCCGCGGCATGCGTCTCCGCCGCCCAGTGGCCGGTGCCGAACAAGCCGAACCGCAGCACGGTTCCCCCTGCCGTCGTCGTCCGCCACGGCATCCGCCCGTGGCCGTGATCCACGGTAGTCGTCCGGCGGCTGTCGCGCGGCCCCGACGCGACGGGAGAGCCAGGCGGCGGTGGCTACTACGGCCCTTAGTAGGCTGTGCCGGTGAACGCGACTGTTTCGCTGGCGGCATCGATGACCAGCGCCGCGGCGGCCAGCTCGCCGGTGGACGGGATCCTCGCGACGGCCGCGATCGTGCTGTCGCTCGTACTCGCGGTCTGGGCCCTGGTGGCGGCGGTGCGCCACCGGGCGCCGGACCGGCTCCAGTTCGTCGGGCTGGCCGTGCTGGAGGCGGCGCTGCTCGCGCTCGCCGTGCTGGCCCTGGTCGCGCTCGGCGGCGGCGAGCGGCCGGGCGAGCCGGGTGCCTTCTTCGGCTATCTGGTGACGCTGGTCTGCCTGCCACCGCTGGCCTGGGTGCTGGCCCGGATGGAGCCGACCCGCTGGGGCTCGGCCATCGTCTGCGCGGTCTGCCTGGTCACCCCCGTCGTGGTGGTCCGCCTGCAGCAGACCTGGGAGGTCGTCGGTGGCTGAGGCACAGACGACGAACCGGGGGCCGGGTCGGCTGCTGATCGCGGTCTACATCCTCTTCGCCATCGCCGCGACCTCGCGGGCGGGCCTGCAGATCGCCACCAAGTTCGACCGGGCGCCGGTGGCGTACCTGCTCTCCGCCGTAGCCGCGCTGATCTACATCGTGGCCGCGGTCGGGCTGGCCCGGGCCGGACACGCCGGCCGCCAGGTGGCCCTGGCCTGCTGCTCGGTGGAACTGGTCGGGGTGGTCGCGGTCGGCATCCTCAGCGTGGCCGACCAGGCGCTCTTCCCGGACGCGACGGTCTGGTCCGGGTTCGGCAGCGGCTACGGTTACATCCCGCTGGTCCTGCCGATGCTCGGCCTGTACTGGCTCTGGCGCACCCGCCACGACCCCGCCTGACAGTCCGTCCCGCCCGGCAGGGGCCGGGCGGGACCGCGACACGGTCAGTCCTTGGGGCCGCCGGCGACGTAGATGACCTGGCCGGAGACGAAGGACGCACCCTCGCTGACCAGGAACGAGATGGTGTGCGCGACGTCCTCCGGGCGGCCGGTGCGGCGTACCGGGATCTCCGCCGCGGCGTGCTGCTGGAGTGCCGCGAAGTCGACCTTCATCCGGGCCGCGGTGGCCGCGGTCATGTCGGTGACGATGAAGCCCGGCGCGACCGCGTTGACGGTCACCCCGAACGGGCCCAGCTCGATGGCGAGGGTCTTGGTGAAGCCTTGCAGGCCCGCCTTGGCGGCGGCGTAGTTCGCCTGGCCCCGGTTGCCCAACGCCGAGGTGCTGGAGAGGTTGACGATCCGGCCCCACTTCCGCTCGACCATGTGCTTCTGGGCCGCCTGGCTGAACAGGAACGCGCCGCGCAGGTGCACGCCCATCACCGTGTCCCAGTCGGCGTCGGTCATCTTGAACAGCAGGTTGTCGCGGAGCACCCCGGCGTTGTTGACCAGCACGGTCGGCGCGCCCAGCTCGGCGGCGACCCGCTCGACGGCGGCCTCCACCTGGGTCCGTTCGGAGACGTCGGCGCCGACCCCGAGCGCCCGGCCGCCTGCGGCGGCGATCGCGTCCACGGTCTCCTTGGTCGCCGACTCCTCGATGTCGACCACGGCGACGGCCATGCCGTCGGCGGCCAGCCGGCGGGCGGTGGCCGCGCCGATGCCGCGCGCGGCTCCGGTCACGATGGCGACGCGGGGCTCCTCCGACATGATTACCTCCCGGTAACTTTGGCTCGATCGAAGGAGCTTAACGCCGGTCCCGTCGCCACTGTCCTCCCGGGTGTTAAGAGGGGCCCCTTCCTCTACCGGAGGCGTTAAGAAGGGGCCCCTGCTTACCGGTCAGCGGCGGAAGGTGAACCAGTTGACGTTGACGAAGTCGGCGGGCTGGCCGCTGGTGAAGGTCAGGTAGACGGTGTGCCGGCCGGTCACCGCGCCGACGTTGCCCGGCACCGAGCGCCAGCTCTGCCAGCCGCCCGTGTTGGCGATCGCGAAGCTGCCGATCGGCGGGTTGCTCACACTGTCCACCCGGACCTCGACCAGCCCGCTCACCCCGGCCGCGGCGCCGGAGGCCACCCGAGCCACGAAGTCGCCCGGCGGGGTGCCGCCGAAGTCGACGTTGTCGTAGCGGGCCCAGTCACCGTTGCTCAGCCAGCCGATGTTCTGGCCGCCCTCGGCGCATGCCTCGACCTGCACCCCGTTCTGGGCGTTGAACGCCTCGGCCTGGATCGTCGAGTACGCGTCAACCGTGCCGCCCGGCGGCGGCGTGGTCGGCGGCGGGGTGGTCGGCGGCGGGTTGCCGCCGCCCCGGGTGTAGACGGCCACGTAGTCGACCAGCATCGGCCGGCCGGAGACCGTGGCGGAGGTCGGCGTGGTGGTGCCGGCCACGCCGTTCGGGAACCCGCCTCCCATCGCCACGTTGAGCAGCAGGAAGTAGCCGCCGTGGTTGGTCATCTGCCCCCAGTACGTGCCGACCTGGCTCTGGCTGACGGTGTGGAAGAGTTGACCGTCGACGTACCAGCGGAGCTGCTGCGGGCTGACCGAGGCGTCCCACTCGAAGCGGTAGGTGTGGAAGGCCGACTGGCAGGTGCTGCCCGGGCAGGCCCGGGAGTTGCCGATGCCGTTGAACTCGTTGCACGGCCCGCCGGGAGCGACGCCGCAGTGCAGCACCCCCCAGACCGAGTTGATCCCGTTGACGTTCTCCATCACGTCGAACTCGCCGACGCCCGGCCAGTTCTGGTAGTTGCCCCGGTACGGCGAGCCGAGCGCCCAGAACGCCGGCCAGTAGCCGGCCGCCTCCGCTCCGACGACGTTCGGCATCTGGATCCGCCCCTCCATCGCGAGGACTCCCCCGGCCGGCGGCTTGAAGTCGGTCCGGGCGGTCTCGATCCGGGCCGAGGTCCACCGGCCGGAGCCGTCCCGCAGCGGGGTGATCCGCAGGTTGCCGGCGCCGTCCTGGCTGAGGTTGGCGGTGCTCGAGGTGTACGTCTGGATCTCGCCGGTGCCCCAGTTGGCCGGACCGCCGGGGTAGCTGGTGCCGGTGTCGATGATCCAGTTGGCGGACGAGGGCAGGGTACCGGCCGCGCCGGTGAAGTCGTCGCTCCACACCAGGCTCCAGCCGGACGGGGGCGGCGGAACGGCGGCGTGGGCGGTCATCGAGGCGGCGGCCAGCGCGGTGGTGGTGGCGACCAGGGCCGCCGCCAGGGAGAGCCGCCGGTGCGACCGGCGCACGGCGGACGGGGCGGCGGACGCCGCCGGGACAGGGTTCATCGGAATGCCTCTCTGCGGGGACGGGGCAAGAGAGCGCTCTCTGTGTGCGATTTGTACGCCCCGTCGGCGCACTTGTCAACGTCCGTCGATGTCTGCGGGCTGCGGCCGGCTCAGGACGGGCACCCCGGCCAGCCGCGCTCAGGAGGATTCGCGGACCAGGGGGAAGGGCAGCGTCTCCCGGATCGACCGGCCGGTCAACAACATCAACAGCCGGTCCACACCGAGCCCGAGGCCGCCGGTGGGCGGCATCGCGTACTCCAGTGCGGTGAGGAAGTCCTCGTCCAACTCCATCGCCTCCGGGTCGCCGCCGGCCGCCCTGAGCGACTGTTCGGTGAGCCTGCGCCGCTGCTCGGTCGGGTCCACCAGCTCGGTGTACGCGGTGCCCAGCTCCAGCCCGAACGCCACCAGGTCCCACCGCTCGGCCAGCCGCGGCTCGTGCCGGTGCTGACGGGTCAGCGGGGACACCTCGGTCGGGAAGTCCAGGTAGAACGTCGGCCCCTCGGTCCGCGCCTCGACCAGCCGCTCGTACAGCTCCAGCAGCACGGCGCCGCGCCCCCAGCGCGGGTCGTACGGCACCCCGGCGCTGTCGCAGAGCTTGCGCAGAACGGCCAGCTCGGTGTCGGCGGTGACCTCCTCGCCCAGCGCCGCGGAGATCGCCTCGTTGACCGTCCGCACCGGCCACTCGCCGCCGATGTCGACCAGCTCGCCGCCGGGGCGACGGGCCGCCGGCGCGCCGTGCACCGCCACCGCCGCGGCCACGATCAGCTCCCGGGCCAGCTGCCGCATGTCGTGGTAGTCGGCGTACGCCTGGTACGCCTCCAGCACGGTGAACTCCGGGTTGTGGCTGTGGTCGACGCCCTCGTTGCGGAACGCCCGGCCCAGCTCGTACACCCGCTCGACCCCGCCCACGGCCAGCCGCTTCAGATAGAGCTCCGGCGCGATCCGCAGGTTGAGCCGCAGGTCGTACGCGTTGCTGTGGGTGACGAACGGGCGCGCGTTGGCGCCCCCGTGCACCCGCTGCAGGATCGGCGTCTCCACCTCCAGGAAGCCCCGCCCGGTGAGCGAGGAGCGCAGGCTGTGCAGGGCCGCCCCGCGCGCCCGCAGCAGCTGCCGCGCGTCGGCGTTGATGACCAGGTCCAGGTAGCGCTGCCGGACCCGGGCCTCCGGGTCGGCCAGCCCATGGTGCTTGTCGGGCAGCGGGCGCAGGCACTTGGCGGTGAGCCGCCAGTCGGCGACCCGGACCGACACCTCGCCGTGCCTCGTGGCGTACACCTCGCCGGTGGCGCCGACGTGGTCGCCGATGTCGACGGCGGCCCGCCACCGGTCCAGGTCGTGCTCCAGCACCAGCTGGAGGTCGCCGCTGCCGTCCTGGACGGTGGCGAACAGCACCCCGCCGTGGTCGCGGACCAACAGCACCCGACCGGCGACCGCCACGGTCTCCCCCGTCCCGGTGTCCGGGGCCAGCCCGGCGTGCCGCTCCCGCACGGAAGCGCAGCTGGCGGTACGCGGATAGCCCACCGGGTACGGGTCGACCCCCTCGGCGCGCAGCCGGTCGAGCTTGGCCAGGCGTACCCGGATCTGCTCCGGCCGCTCGACCGGCGTCGGCTCGGGCGGGACGGCCCGGACCGTCGCGGCGGCCGGCGGCACGAAGCGCACCCCGCCACCGGGCGGCGGCACCCCGTACAGCGGGGTGGGCCGACCGCCGGGCAGGGCGAGGAAACCCTCGGCGATCGCCGCCGCGATGCCCACCCGGGCCAGCTCCCGACGCTCCGCGAAGCAGAGGTAGCGGGGCATCCAGTGCGGCTGGTACTTGGCGTTGGACAGGTAGAGCGACTCGAGCTGCCACCAGCGGGAGAAGAAGAGCAGCAGGTGCCGCCAGAGCCGGATGACCGGGCCGGCGCCGATCCGCGCACCCTGCTCGAAGACCGAACGGAACACCGCGAAGTTCAGCGACACCCGCTCGACGCCCAGCCGGGGGGCGGCGCTCAGCAGCGCGGCCACCATGAACTCGATGACCCCGTTCTCGGCCGCCCGGTCCCGGCGCATCAGGTCCAGCGAGAGCCCGTCCGCGCCCCACGGGCTCAGCGACAGCAGCGCCCGTACCCGGCCCTCGGCGTCCCGGGCCTCCACCAGCACGCAGTCGCCGTCGGCCGGATCGCCGAGCCGGCCCAGCGCCATCGAGAAGCCGCGCTCGTTGTCGGTGTCCCGCCAGGCGCTGGCCAGCCCGGCCAGCCGAAACAGCTCCTCCGGCGGGATCTCGGCGTGCCGCCGCACCCGGGCGACGTAGCCGGCGCGTTCCACCCGGTGCACCGCCTGGCGCACCGGCCGCATGTCCCGGCCGTCCAGGTCGAACTCGCGCGTCAGCAGGATCGCCTCGTCGCCCAGGTGCAGCACCTTCAACCCGTACCGCTGGTATGCCCGGGCCGCGGGCTCGCTGGTGCCCATCACCGCCGGGATCCAGGCGTACTCGCGGGCCTGCCCGAGCCACGCCTCGATCGCCGGGCCCCACGCCTCCGGGTCGCCGACCGGGTCACCGCTGGCCAGGCTGACCCCGTTGACCACCCGGAAGGTGATCGCCGCCTTGCCGCTGGTTGAGAAGACGGCCGCCTTGTCCCGCCGGGTCGCGAAGTAGCCGAGGGAGTCCCGCTCGCCGTGCCGGGCGAGCAGCTCGCGGATCCGCTGCTCCTCGTCGGGATGCAGCACCGCGTTCGCGCGCTGGGAGCGGACCAGGGTGAACAGGCCGGCGACGAAGGCGACCGCGCCGAAGCCGCCGAGCAGCAGGTTCACCCAGCCGGGCGCCTGGCCCCGGCGGGTGACGTCGAGCGTGATCGCGCCACCGAACACCTTCTCGACCGCGTAGACGAGCCGGTCCGACCAGCCGTGCAGGCTGCCCGGCTCGAACAGCAGCAGGTAACCGAGTCCGACCGAGACCGCCGCCAGGCCGAAGAAGACGCCGAGGGCCCGCCAGTGGCTGCCGCTGCGTACCCGGGCGTAGAACTCCCGTCGGGCGGCGAGCAGCAGGGCCAACGCGCCGGCGGCGAAGGCGATGCCGACCCACACCCCGACCGTCTCCAGGGTGGTGAAGAGCCGCTGCCCGGCGGCGGCGTTGAGCCGGTTGCTGCCGATGACTAGCAGCAGCGTCCCGGCCAGCACGCCGACCACCAGGGTGAGGCTGAAATACGCCACCAGCACCCAGTACGCGAGCCGCTTGCGACGCAGCAACGCCGAGGCCAGGGCGCCGAGGAAGACCGCGTACGCCAGGTTGGCGGGCGCGGGCAGCAGCAGGGCGTCGATCGCGGTGCGCAGCGGCTGGAAGCCGGTGCGGAAGGCACTGCTCAGCGCCGCCAGGGCGGAGACCACCGCGACCACCCAGAGCAGGGTGGCGAAGCCCCGTGGCACCTGCCGTCGCCAGTCCCGGCCGGCATGCCGGGCCTCGGTCCGCGACGTGCTGCTCGGGGTCAATTCGGCCTCCCTCGCTGCCTGCGGCGACGCATGGCCCGGCTCCATCGTAGTCAGCCACCTCGTCCCGCCCGCACGCACGCACGCGGACCATCCGGCCGGGCGGTACGCGCAGATTCACGGAAATAGTGGCCATTCCGCTGGCCATGGCCACTATTTCCGTGAAAGCGGCCCCCACTTTGACAGGATGGGCTCGTGGCGGAACGGCTGGTCGTCATCGGTGGGGACGCGGCCGGGATGGCGGCTGCGTCCCAGGCCCGACGTCGTCGTGGCCGGGCTGAGCTGGAGATCGTCACCTTCGAGCAGGGCCACTTCACCTCGTACTCCGCCTGCGGCATCCCGTACTGGATCAGCGGGGTGGTGCCGGAGCGGGACCAGCTCGTCGCCCGCGACCCGGCCACCTTCCGGGAGAAGCTCGACATCGACGTGCGGCTGCGGCACGAGGTCGTCGCCATCGACCTGGACCGCCGCGAGGTGGTCGCCCGCGACCTGGCCGGCGGCGGCCAGGTCCGCGAGCGCTACGACGCCCTGATGTACGCCACCGGCGCGACGCCGGTGCGGCCCGAGTGGGCGTCCGTCGGCGTCGGCGGGGTGTTCGGCGTGCAGACCCTGGACGACGGCACAGCCCTGCTGGACTGGTTGGAACGCGAGCCCCGACCCCGCCACGCGGTGGTGGTCGGCGGCGGCTACATCGGCGTGGAGATGGCCGAGGCGCTGCTCCGGCGCGGCCTCTCGGTCGACCTGCTCGAACAGGCCGACCAGCCGATGACCACCGTGGACCCGGACATGGCCGCGCTGGTCTCCGACGCGTTGCGCGGGGTCGGCATCGGGATCCGGACCGGCCTGACGGTCACCGACCTGCGGGAACGGGACGGCCGGATCGCCGCGGTGGTCACCTCGGCGGGGCCGGTCCCCGCCGATGTCGTGGTGCTCGGTCTCGGCGTACGCCCGAACACCGTGCTCGCCGAGGCCGCCGGCCTGCCGCTCGGCCCCACCGGCGGCGTCCGCACCGACCGCCGGATGCGGGTGCCCGGGGTGTCCGGGGTCTGGGCGGCCGGCGACTGCGTGGAGACCCTGCACCGGGTCGGCGGCATGCCGGTGCACATCCCCCTGGGCACCCACGCCAACAAGCAGGGCCGGGTCGCCGGGATCAACATCGGTGGCGGGTACGCCACGTTTCCCGGGGTGATCGGCACGTCCGTGACCAAGGTCTGCGACCTGGAGGTGGGGCGGACCGGGCTGCGGGAGCAGGACGCGCTGGCGGCCGGCTTCGAGTTCGTCTCGGTGGTCGCCGAGTCGACCAGCCGGGCCGGCTACTACCCGGGCGCCCGGCCGATGACGGTCAAGCTGATCGCCGAGCGGCCCAACGGCCGGCTGCTCGGGGCGCAGATCGTCGGCTGGTCCGAAGCGGCCAAGCGAATCGACGCGCTGGCCGTGGCGCTGTGGAACGGCATGACGGTGGACGAGATGACCTCGCTGGACCTCGGCTACGCCCCGCCGTACGCCCCGGTCTGGGATCCGGTGCTGATCGCCGCCCGCAAGGCCGTCGACGCCCTCGCCACCACCGGCCGCCGGTGAGGAAGGCCCCTCCTGACACCCGTTCTTTGTCGGGAGGCGCGGTTAGCGTGTGGGCGCTGTCGCGGTGCCGGTTTTCGGCGTCTTTCCCCTCGGAGGCATCCCATGTCGCAGGAGACGACCTACCTCGAACTGTCCGAAGTGGATGGAGGAGCGCACAAGTTCTACGAGGTCGTGGTGGAGGACACCGCGATGACCGTGCGCTACGGCCGGATCGGCGACCAGGGCCAGGTGAAGACCACCACCTACCCGGACAACGCCCGCGCCCGGTCCGCCGCCGCGAAGAAGATCGGCGAGAAGGTCCGCAAGGGATACGCCCCGGCGGTGCGCGGCGTACGCCAGAAGCGGCCGGTCTCCCGTCGGCAGATCGTCAGCACCCGCTCCACCGCCCGCACCGCCCCGGTCCTCTGGCGGTACGCCTCGGGCGCGCCCGCGTTCGGCATCTCCATCGACGGGCAGAGCTGCATGGTGGGCAACGAGCACGGGGTGATCACCACCCTGGGCCACGACGCCCGGGTGCTCAACCAGGTCCGGCTCCCCGACGGGGTGAAGTGCATCGTCGCCGACGACGCCTGGATCTACGCGGGTTGCGACGACGGCAACGTCTACGACCTCTCGGGCAAGGTACCCCGCGTGGCGTACGCGATCGCCCCGGACATCGACATCTACTGGCTGGACATCCACGACGGCGTGCTCGGCGTCTCCGACCGCGAGGGCGGCATCGCCGCGATCGACCACGAGGACGAGTTCCTCTGGCGCCGGCCGGGGCGGGGCCGGTCCGCCTGGATGGTGCGCTGCGACCCCGACGCGCTCTACCACGGCCATTCCCAGGGGGTGACCGGCTACGACTGGCGTACCGGGCGGGAGCTGTGGCACACCCGGACCGGAGCGGTGCTCTTCGGCTGGCAGGAGCGGGACACCGTGTTCGCCGGCACCGGCACCCGCGAGGTGGTGCGGCTGCGCAAGGACGGGCGGGCCGAGCGGACGTACCGCTGCGACGCCCCCGTCTTCTCCTGCGCCACCGCCGAGGACGGCAGGTACGTCTTCGCCGGCGACAACCAGTCCTCGATCTACTGCTTCGACGCGGCCGGCAACCGGCTGTGGAAGCTCGGCACCGGCTGTGGCTCGGCGTACTCGATGCAGTACCACGAGGAGCGGCTCTACGTGGTCACCACCGGCGGCTACCTGGCCTGCATCGACGCCAGCGAGCCGGCGATCCGGGCGGCCGAGGCGGGCAACGTGCCAGAGGTGGTGGACGTCAAGGCCCCGGCCCGACTCCCCGAGCCGGCCGCCTGGACCGCGGTGGAGGTCACCACCGACGACCGGGCCGGCGTGGTGGTGGAGTGCGTCGAGGTGGGTGGGCGGCTGCGCATCCACACGCTCTCGGACGGATACCGCCGGGAGTGGTCGGTGCAGTTCCCCAAGGGCATCCGGGAGCGGGGCGCCCGCTACCTGGTCACCGAGGTCCGGGAGTCCGGCCGGGGCGGCTTCTACCGGGCGTACGGCGACATCCGCCGGCTGCGCTGACGGGCTCCGGGCTGCGGGTGGGGCGGGACTGCCCCCGGCCCGGTCGGCCGGCCCTTCCTTACCGCACCTGGCAGGTGGGGCACCAGTAGAGGTTCCGGCCGGCCAGGTCGCCGCGGCTGATTCCGGTGCCGCAGACGTGGCAGGGCGCGCCGGGGCGGCGGTAGACGTACACCTCGCCGCCGTGCCGGTCGACGCGGGGCGCGCGGCCCATCGCCTCCGGCAGGTGGGCCGCCCGTACGGTGTCGATCCGGCCGCGCTCCACGGCGAGGGTCATCAGCGCCCCCAGGTCCGCCCACAGTTCCGCCCAGCCGGTCGGGGTGAGGTTGCGCCCGGGCAGCGTGGGCGGCAGCCCGGCCCGGAACAGCGCCTCGGTCACGAAGATCAGGCCGGTGCCGGCCACCACGGACTGGTCCAGCAGCAGCGCCGCCAGCGGGGTGGCGCTGCGGCGGATACGCGCATAGGCCCGGCCCGGGTCGGCGTCGGCACGCAGCGGGTCCGGGCCGAGCCGGGCGCGCAGCGCCGCCACCTCGGGCGGGGTGAGCAGTTCGCATGCGGTCGGGCCGCGCAGGTCGAGCCAGTGGCCATCGCTCGTCAACCGGAGCCGTACCTGCCCGATTGGGGGTGGCGGCTCGCCGGACCCGTCGGCGAACTTGCCGTACAGCCCGAGGTGCACATGCAGGGTCAGCTCGCCGGCGTAGTGGTGCAGCAGATGCTTGCCGTACGCCTCGGTGCCGTCGAGGACGGTGCCGGTGAGCCGGGCCGCGCCCTCGGCGAAGCGGCCCTGCGGGCTGGCGGCGTGCACCTTGTCGCCGGCGAACAGCTCGGCGTGCCGGGCCGCCAAGCGGTGGATGGTGTGTCCCTCTGGCACGGACGCCAAGCATAGACAGGGTGGGCCGCCCGAGATTGCGCAAATGGTGGTCTTCGGCGCCCCGGACACCCCCGCATGCCGCAAACCGAGTCGGCCAGGCACAGGCCGTCGACGGGTGTCGAACTTCCCGGTGCTGGGTACCTCCCGTGATGCGCGGCCTCCGCGCCCTGATCAGGAGGTATCGAAATGAAGATGATGTCCCGCCGGAACGCACCGGCGCGCAGTGCGGATGTGAACGACGACGGCGTCGCCGACGCCCGCGACGACAGCACCGTCGCGGACCGGGTGGACGGCCGACCGGTGGTCACCGACCGCGACGCGAAGCGGACGACGTACCGGAGTGGCACGACCGCCACCAAGGCGAAGCCAGCAACCGAGGCGAAGCCGGCCACCGAGGCGGAGGGGGCCACCGGACGGCCCGTGGGCACGGACGCCGGGCCGACGGGCTCGGACCCGATCCAGGAACGGACCGTCGACCGGGACGGCCAGCCGGACCGGCCGCTGGAGCGCGCCGACGGCGAGGACCCGATCGCTCCGGTGGCCCTCGGCCCGAAGCCCCGGGCCAGCCTGCTGGCCACCCTCGGCCTGATCGTGTCGGTGGTCGGCGCGCTGTTCGTGCTGACCGGCACCCTCGCCAGGTACGGCACCGGGCTCGGCGCGTTCGGCGCGGTCCTCGCCCTGTTCGGCCTGATCGCCACCCGCCGCCCGCACGTGGCCGGCAAGACCGACGCGCTGATCGGCATCGTGGTCGGCCTCGCCGCGGTGGTGCTCGGCGTCGTGGCGATGACCGGCCAGTTCGACTGGCCGACCACTGACGGCGATTGGGTCGGCCGGTTCCGGGAGTGGCTCGACTCACAGTTTGCCGGCCTGTTCTGACGGGCGCTGTCCCCGCTCGCCGGCGCAGCGCCGGCACCTGCGACAACTCCAGTTCGGCTGACGGCCATAATTCGGCCTCCGCGCCGCCAGGCGGCACTCCGGACCGAATGAAGGCCGGTCTGACGCCGCGCCGCGACCTGGAGCCGTCGCCGGCCAGCTCTGGTGGTTCACCAGCCGGGCACCCTCTCGCGTCGGGGGCGGCGGTTCGCCGCCCCCGGCGCGTTTCTCCCCACGGTCGGCCCGGCGTCCACGCAACGATCTGCTGGGTAGGCAGGCTCATACGCAACGATCAGACGTCGAACGCAACTTCTCGCGGTGGATGTCGTCGCCGGGTGCCGCATACCGTTGGAACACGGCGCCAGCCCGTGGGCCGACCGTGGCCGGGCGCGCCCGACTCCTGGGAGCACGACAATGACGATGGACGCCACCCGCCAGCGCTTTCTGATGTGCCGGCCGACGTACTTCGCCGTCGACTACGCGATCAACCCATGGATGGACCCCACCGCGCCCGTCGACGCCGACCTGGCGATCCGGCAGTGGGAACAGCTCCGCCAGACGTACGTCGACCTGGGCCACGAGGTCGAGCTGATCGACCCGGTCGCCGGCCTGCCGGACATGGTCTTCGCCGCGAACGGCGGCACGGTGATCGACGGCAAGGCGATGGCGGTGCAGTTCCGCGACCCCCAGCGCGCCGACGAGGCCCCCGCCTATCGGGCCTGGTTCGAGGCAGCCGGCTTCGAGATGTACGACCCGAAGCACGTAAACGAGGGCGAGGGCGACATCCTGCTGGCCGGCGATCACCTGCTCGCCGGCACCGGGTTCCGCACCGCGCACGCCTCACACGCCCAGTTGCAGGAGGTCTTCGGCTACCCGGTGATCACCATGCAGCTGGTGGACCCGCACTTCTACCACCTGGACACCGCGCTCACCGTGCTCGACGAGCGGACCGTGGCGTACCTGCCGGAGGCGTTCTCGCCGGGCAGCCGGGCGGTGCTGCGCCGGCTCTTCCCGGACGCCATCCACGCCACTATGACCGACGCCGAGGTGCTGGGGCTGAACGCGGTCAGCGACGGCCGGCACGTGGTGCTGCCCGCCCAGGCCACCGACCTCGCCGCCAAGCTGCGCGACCGGGGCTACCAGACCATCGGGATCGACCTGTCCGAGCTGCGCAAGGCCGGCGGCGGACCGAAGTGCTGCACGTTGCGACTCCGTCAGGGAAAGGCAGACAAGTGATCATCGACGACATGCTGCGGACGCCGTCCGCCGTACGGGACGCGGAGCGCCACACGGCGCACAACTACCACCCGCTGCCCGTGGTGATCTCGTCGGCCGAGGGCGCCTGGCTCACCGACGTGGACGGCCGCGGCTACCTGGACTGCCTGGCCGGCTACTCGGCGCTGAACTTCGGCCACCGGCACCCGAAGCTGATCGAGGCCGCGCACGCGCAACTCGACCGGCTCACGCTGACCAGCCGCGCGTTCATCCACGACCAGTTCGCCGACTTCTGCCGTGAGCTGGCCGAGCTGTGCGGCAAGGACCTGGTGCTGCCGATGAACACCGGCGCCGAGGCGGTGGAGACCGGCATCAAGGTCGCCCGCAAGTGGGGCTACCAGGTCAAGGGGGTGACCCCGGGCCAGGCGAACATCGTGGTCGCCGAGGGGAACTTCCACGGCCGGACCACCACCATCGTCAGCTTCTCCACCGACGAGGACGCCCGCGCCGACTTCGGGCCGTACACCCCGGGCTTCACCGTCGTCCCCTACGGCGACCTGGCGGCGCTGACCGCCGCGATCGACGAGAACACCGTCGCCGTGCTGCTCGAGCCGATCCAGGGCGAGCAGGGCGTCGTGGTGCCGCCGGAGGGCTACCTGTCGGGCGTCCGCCGGGTCTGCACCGAGCGGAACGTGCTCTTCATCGCCGACGAGATCCAGTCGGGTCTGGGGCGTACCGGCGCGACGTTCGCCTGCGACCAGGAGGGCGTCGTCCCGGACATGTACCTGCTGGGCAAGGCGCTCGGCGGCGGGATCGTGCCGGTCTCCGCGGTGGCCGCGAACTCCGACGTGCTTGGCGTGCTCAAGCCGGGCCAGCACGGCTCGACGTTCGGCGGCAACCCGCTGGCCTGTGCCGTCGCGACCGAGGTGGTCCGGCTGCTCGCCACCGGCGAGTTCCAGCGGCGCTCGGCCGAGCTGGGCGAGCGGCTGCACGCCGGCCTGCGTGGCCTGATCGGCAAGGGCCTGCTCGCCGTCCGGGGCCGCGGCCTCTGGGCCGGCCTGGACATCGACCCGGCGCTGATGACCGGGCGGGAGGCATGCGAGCGGCTGATGGAGCGTGGCGTCCTGGCCAAGGACACCCACGGCTCGACCATCCGGCTCGCCCCGCCGCTGGTGATCACCGAGCAGGAGATCGACCACGCGGTGGCCCAGCTCGCCGCCGTCCTCGCGCGCTGACCCGCCGTACGCGACAGGGCGCCGGGACCGACGACGGTCCCGGCGCCCTTCGGCGTCGGATGCCCCGACCCGCTCCCTGCCCGGCCCGGGGCGGCGCCTCAGGGGCGGGGAAGGCGCATGGCCATGGTGGGGGCCTCGGCCATGACCGAGGTGGGGCTGAACTTCGTGTCGCTGGGCAGTTCGTCGGCGCGCCCGACCTGCACGCCCGGGTAGAGCTCGATGATGTCGCCCTCGCCCAGCACCCGCGACTGCTGCGGGGCCAGCGTGATCCGGTCCGGCTCGGCCATCGAGCCGCCCGGCCGCACACCCGAGCCGTTGGTGCTGGTGTCGGTGACGATCACCTCGCCTCGACCACTCCGACTCGGCGCGTCTGACGCCGCGCCGCGACCTGGCGCAGTCGCCCGCAACTCGAACCGGACATGGCTGCGGCTGATCCATCGCCGCGCCTCGTCGTTGAGCCACTGGCCGAGCACGATCCCGCCGGAGGCGTCCGGCGCCCGCCCGATCAGCACCGGCTGGGCCTCGGTGAGCACGAACCGCCGCCGCACCAGCCCGCCGATGCGCACCGCCAGCACCTCCGTACGCGGCCGCGGCCCGGCGTCGCTGAGCCGGGCGCCATGCCGCGGGCAGGCCGGCACGCCGTTGCGCAGCGTGGGTGGCGGCTGCCCGGCCGGGGCGCGGTCCACCCGGGCCAGGTCGGCGAAGGCGCCACCGCCCCCACCGCCGCCGAAGAGCGCGCACCCGGGCTCGGGGCAGCGCCACTGCCGGGCCAGCAGCTTCGCGCCCACTGATGAGCGGCTGTCGGAGGCCGGGCTCTGCCCGCCGCCGACGTGCGCGATGAACACCGGGCCACCGGCGCCGGGCACCGGTGCGAGCACTCGCCCGGCCTTTCCGAGCCATGGGTAGCGGCCGCCCAGCCCGTCGAAGCGGACCCGGCTGAGCACCGGCAGCCCGAGCAGGTCGGCCACCTCCAGCATCCGGTCGCCGGGGTGGTCCAGCACCTCGACCAGGCCGTCGTCGGCCCAGCGCCGGACCACCATCCGCTCGTTGGAGGTCAGATCGCCGTCGGAGAGCAGGGCCCGGTGCACGATCGCGTAGACCGGGACGCTGTCCTCCCCGAGTTGCCGGGACAGGGCGTCGAGCACCATGCCGAGCCGCAGCAGGCTGGCCGGCCGCCCGCCGTCCAGGTCCTGCCAGCGGATCACCTCGGCCAGGTCCACCACGGCCCGGGCCAGCGAGGGGTCGGTGCAGACCCGTCCCTCGATGGCGTCGAGCACCTTGCTGATCTCGAATCTCATGCGGCGCTCCGGACGATGTCGTCGATCCGCCGGGTCGGGGTCGGTCCACCCGGCGCGTCCCGCACCGCCTCGGCGATGAGCACGTCTGCCATGGGCCGACCCTACCGGGAGGGCTCACCCCGATCCGGCCCCGGCACCGGCCTGAGCCCGGCTCCGGCACGGGGCTGAGCAGGCCCGGGGCCGCCGATGATCACCCAACCCGCAGCGGGCGGCCGACCTCGTGCAGGTGCGCGAGGGCCTGCCGGTACGACTCGACCAGCCCGGTCTCCGCGTACGGGATGCCCTGCTCGGCGCAGTACGCCCGGACGATCGGCCGGGCCCGACGCAGGTTCATCCGGGGCATGTTCGGGAAGAGGTGGTGCTCGATCTGGTAGTTCAGCGCGCCCAGCGCCACGTCCACGAACCGGCCGCCCCGCACGTTCCGCGAGGTGAGCACCTGCTTGCGCAGGAAGTCCAGGTCGTCGTCGGCCGTCGGCATCGGCATGCCCTTGTGGTTCGGGGCGAACGCACACCCCATGTAGAGCCCCCAGAGCCCCTGATGAACGGCGACGAAGAGCAGGGCCTTCCCCGGCGACATCACCGCGAAGAGCAGGCCGAGGTAACCGGCGGCGTGCGCGACGAGCAGCAGCGCCTCGACCGCTCGATGCCTTACCGGGGTGCGCCACCGGCCGCCCTCCCGGCCGGTCAGCGCCTGCACGCTCGCCACGTGCAGCGCCAGCCCCTCCAGCAGGAGCAGCGGGAAGAAGAGCCACGCCTGCCGACGGGCCAGCCACCGGCCCATCCCTCGGGTCGCCGCCGCCTGCTCGTACGTCCAGACCACCGCGCCCGCCCCGACGTCCGGGTCCTCGTCGGTGTGGTTCGGGTTGGCGTGGTGCCGGTTGTGCTTGTCCACCCACCAGCCGTAGCTCAGCCCGACGGCGAGGTTGCCGGCGATCAGGCCGGCCAGCTCGCTCGGGCCGCGCCGGCGGAACATCTGCCGGTGGCCGGCGTCGTGCCCGAGGAACGCCACCTGGGTGGTGGCCACCGCCATCCCGGCCGCCAGCAGCACCTGCGCCCAGGAATCGCCGACCGCGACCACCACCGCCCAGCCGGCCAGGAAGGCGCCCAGGGTGAGCCCGATCCGGGCTGCGTACCAGCCCGGCCGGCGGGCGAACAGCCCGGCCTCGGCGACCCGGCGGGACAACCGCGCGTAGTCGCTGCCCCGCCGCCCCGGTGGCGCCGTCAATGGCGATGAGGTCATGCCGATCCCCCGCTCCTCGGTCGGTACGTCACGCCGGCGGCGCGACTCTCCGTAACCAAGCATGCCTTGATCGACTGCGTTGAGTAATCCTGCCAGCCCCCCAGCCGCAGGTGGGGTTACCCCTACTCCATCCTGCCAACCAGGGCGCGCAGCCGGGCCAGGTCGCGCCGCCGCCGCTCGTAGGTGGCAGCGAGCGCGATCAGCGCCAGCCCACCGAGGCCGAGGAAGATCCAGCGGGGCAGCAGGTCCCAGCCCCGGGCCAGCTCGTGCAGCGCCAGCGGGACCAGCGTGCCCCCGCCCAGCAGGACGGGCGCCTGCCAGCGCCGGGCCGCCCCGCCGAGCACCGCGCCCAGCGCCACCACGCCGAGCGCCAGCCGGCGGCCCGGCTGGGCGTCCGGTGCCACCAGCACCGACACCAGGCTGGGCAGCAGCGCCGCGGCGAGCCCCGGTCCGAGCGCCAGCCAGCTGTTCAGGCCGGGCCGGGTCCGCAGCGCCACCAGGCCGGCGCCGAGGGCGAACGCCGCCGCCGGCACGGTGTACGCCTCCAGCACGGCCACCCCGCCGGCGGCCAGCAGCAGCCAGCCGCCGAGCAGCTCGCTGCCGCCCGCGACACCGGCGAAGATCCAGCGCCGGGCCGACGTTTCACCCGGGCGTACCACCCGTACCGCCACGGCCGCGCCCCACAGCGCGCAGACCGCAGCCGCGTGCCGCAACGCGCCGCCGGCGAGCAGCAGCGCCAGCAGGGCGATCGCCTGCGCGGCGGCCTCCAGCGCCAGCGCACCGGCCGGGCCGGCCCCGGGCGTACCGGCACCGCCCGTCGGGGATGCCGCCGCCACACCGGCCGTCCGGACGCGCAGCAGGGGTACGGCGTGCAGGGCCGGCACCGCCAAGGCCAGCACCGCGAAGGCGGCGGTACGCAGTGGCAGCCCGCCGGCCAGCGACGCGGTCACCGCGAATCCGGTGGCCGCGGCCAGGGCCAGCAGCCAGCCGGCGAGCCGGGTATCGGCGTTCCGCCCGGCCGTACCGACCACGGCCGCCGCGACGACCACCACGCCCAGCCCGGCGAGCGTCCCGGCCCGGGTGGCGAGCAGCCCGGCCAGCCCGGCGAGGCCCAGCACCAGACCGAGCGGCAGGGTGACCGGCACCAGCGGCGGGCGCGGCGCGGCGAGGGCGGCCACCAGCAGCGCGACCAGCCCGGCCCCGAACGCGACCGCGGGCACCACCGGCCAGGGCGCGCCGGTCGCCGCCAGCAGCACCGGCAGGGCGACCGCGGCGAACGGCAGCGCCGCCACCGCCGGCAGCCACCAGCGGTCGCTCCGGCCACTCCAGCTCAGCTGGCGGCCATAATCCGCCAGGCGGTGCTCCGGACCGAATGAAGGCCGGTCTGACACCGCGCCACGATCTGGTTCCGCCGCCGACAACTTCCAGCTCGGCTGGCGGCCATAATTCGGCCTTCGCGCCGCCAGGCGGCGCTCCGGACCGAGTGAAGGCCGGTCTGACACCGCGCCACGATCTCGGCCCGTCGCCACGATCCGGGCGTACGCCCCGGCGGCGGTCCCGAGCAGCAGCAGCGCCAGCCCGGCCCGGGCCGCGCCCGGCACCGGCGCCCCGACCGGCACCCCGGACCAGACCGGTACGGGCAGTGCCAGCAGCACCCGTAGGGCCGCCGGGGCGGCGGCGAGCAGTGCCAGCCCGGCCAGCCCGGCGCCGACCGCCCGCGGCGCGACAACGGGCCGGGCAGCCCCGCCGGCGGCGAGGGCCAGCAGCACACCCGCTGCGGCGTAGAGCGCCACCGGTTCGGCACCGGCTACGACCAGCGGGGCGACCCCGACCGAGGCGAGCGCGACGGCGAAGCCCGCCGCGGCGTACCCGTGCAGGTCGGGCCAGTGCCGACGGACGGCGGGAACGGCGACCACCAGCAGCACGACGGCGACGGCCGCGCCGCGCAGCTGCCACCAGGGCGGCGCGCCGAAACCGATCAGCGCGACCGCCACCCCCGCCGGTACGGCGAGCAGCGCCACCGCCAGCGCCACACCGGCGACGGTCCGCTGCGCGCCCGCACCCCGGCGGCCCCGCGTCGCGACGGCCGGGCCGAGGGCGGCGAGCACGGCCAGCACCGCACCCGCGCCGGCCGGCTCGGCGCAGCCGACCAGCAGGGCGTGGCCGGCGAGGACCGCCGCGGCCAGGGCGCGGACCAGCACGGCCGGTTGCCGCCGGCCCGGCCGGAGCACGGCACCGACCAGCAGTACGGTGGCCGCGACCAGGTCGACCGCCAGCACCAGCGGCCACGGGGTGGCCGCGGCGGCCGGCGCGGCCAGCACGGCCAGCGCGCCACCGATCACCCCGACCACCGGCCGGGTGGCCCGGGCCACCAGAAGCGCCACCGCCCCGGCGGTGAACAGCACGGCGACCGGAAGCTGCCACCCCCAGGACGGGGTCGGGAATGTCCTCCCGCCCTGCCAGGGCGGGAACGCGGCGACCGCGCCCGCGCCGGCGACGAACACGGTGAGGATCGTGGCGAGCTGGCCCAGCCCCGCCGCCACCACGAACGCGCCCACCCGCGGCCCGACCCGCAGCCGCTCCGGCAGCACCCGCACCGCGCCGGCCGCCCCGGCCACGATCAGCCCGGCCGCCACCAGCAGCAACCCCGGGCGCAGCACGGCGACCGGCCGGATCAGCGCAGCGGCCAGCACCGGCACCAGCAGCCCAGCGGCAACCGCCCGATAGGCCCGGCCGCCGGCCGCCAGCGCCCCGGCGAGCAGGACCAGCGTCACGAGCAGGAGCGGACCGCCGGCCAGCAGCGGGGTGCCGGCCGCCCGCCCCCGCACGAGCGGCACCAGCGCGCAGCCGGCCGCCGCAGCGAGCGCGACGCCGTACCCCACCCAGCCGAGCACCCGCCCGGCGGACACCGTCGCCGATGTTCCGCTGCCACCCGGCGCGACGCGGCCGCGCAGGACCGCCACCACCGCCAGGTCGCCCAGCGCCAGGCCGGTGAGGATCAGCGCCCAGCCGGCGGCCGACGGCTCCGCCGAGACCGCGGCCAGCGGCAGCACGGGCTGCGCGGCCAGCAACGCCGCGAACCAGGGCACGGTGAGCCGGCTGAGCCGCGCGTACCCGGCCGCGACCGCCGCGCTGGCCCCCCCGACCAGCGCGGCGTACCGGCTCCCCGGCCAGCCGGCCACCCCGAACAGATCCACCGACCAGGCGGCGTACCCGTCGAGGAGCACCAGCAGCAACCCCACCGCGGCGAACGTCTCGGCCGTGCCGCGCAGCCCGCGCCGGCGCGCCACCAGCGGCCCGGCGAGGGCGAGCGCGGTGAAGCCGAGCAGGATCAGCGCCCGGCCACCGACCCCGAAGGCGGCCCAGGCGACCGCGGTGAAGACCACCGCCGCGGTACCGAGCAGCAGCCCGCCGAGCACGAAGAGCAGGCTCTGCACGGCTCGGGTCGAGGTCTCCGCGCCGCCCGGCCGCGGGGCCGCGGCCGGCACCGTACCCGGCGGCGGCACCGGACCGGCCGGGTGCACCGGCGGCACCGATCCGAGCGAACGCGGCGCGGGGATCTCCAACCGGATCCGCGCCGCCAGCTCCGCCCGGCGCTGCCGGGCCGCGCCGATCCGGACCGTCAGCTCCTGGTACGCGTCCCGGGCGCGCTCGACCTGCGGGGCCAGCGTGGCGATCTCCCGGTCCAGCCGGATCACCTCGGCAGCCGGCGGGTACGGCGGGCGGCCGCAGCCGGGACAGCCGGAGGCGAGATCGGCGGGGGTGCCGCAGCCGGGGCAGGGGTAGGCGGTGTTCTCCACCCGGCGAGTATCGCGGCCGGCGGCTACGACCGGACAGAGTAGACGTACTCAGGAACGGGTCTGCTCGTGCACCCAGGCCGCGTAGTCGGGGTTGCCGCTCTCCACCCGCGTCACCAGGATCTCCGGCACCTCGTACGGGTGGCCGGCGCGGATCTGGTCGATCAGGGCGTCCACCCGGTCCGGCGCGGTCTTGAACTGCACCGACCACTCGGCCGTGGTCTGGATCTCGGACTGCCACCAGTAGGTGCTGTCCACCTGACCACCGACCTGGGCGCACGCCGCCAGGCGTGCGGCGACGGCCGCGGCCGCCAGCACGTCCGCGACCGCCCGCGCGTCCACCACCGTCGTCACCACGCAGATCTGCTCCACGAGCGCACCATACGGGGGATTCCGGGACGCCCACTTCACCGAGGGTCCGGTGCCCCCGCCGGGCCGTCCCGATTCGCCGTGATCCACCGGTCGATCCGCGCCCACCAGTCGAACAGCCAGTCGATACGTTCCCGCCGCCCGGCGGGGATGTCCTCCGGCGGCACCGACCAGAGCCGCATCACGATCCGCTTGTCCATCGGCAGCTCCCGCCACACGTCGGTGACGGTGAGCATCCGGTCCAGTCCGGTGTGGGCGACAAAGACGACCCCGGCCTCCGGGGCGGCGTCCAGGGCGGCCAGCACTCCGCCCGGCTGCGGGACGAGCACGTGCCGCAGCCGCTCGGCGCGGGACGCCATCCGGTCCAGCCCGAGCGCACGCAGCCGGGCGATCGCCCGCAGCCGCCGGCCGGGGGTGAAGTTGGCGCCCTCCGGGAAGATCACGAACGCGTCGTCGCCGTCCAGGCCCGTGGCGAGGTGGCCGATCTGCGCGATCGCCGCCTCCCGGCCGTCCGGCCCGGGCGCGATGAACCGGTTGGGCAGCCGGTTGAGCAGGACGTCGATCGCCGGGTCCCACTGGAGGCTCTCCTTGAGCACGATCCGGGGTTCCCGGTGGAACCAGTTGACCAGGGCGTGGATCAGGATGAACGAGTCGCCGGGCCCGGCGTGCCGGCAGATCACCAGCTCGGGGCGGCCCGGCAGGGCGATGTCCGGTTCGGCGCCGACCACGTCGATGTGTAGCCGCAGCGCCCAGCGGGCCTGCCAGAACAGCACCCGCAGGAACCAGCCGGCGAGCAGATAGTGCGCCCGCTGGAAGGCCGGTGACCGCTTGCGTACGCCGAAGCCGGCGGCCACCCAGAGCGCGAACAGGGCGAGCAGCGCGGCGGCGTCCCAGACCAGGTAGACGGTGCTGATCCAGAGCAGCCGCAGCGGTCTCAGCCGCCCCGGCACCAGCGGCGAGGCGACCAGCGCCAGCACCGCCCAGACCGGCAGCGTGATCACCACGGCGAGCGCGAGCAGCACCACGCCCGGGGCCAGCAGCAGCCGGCGTACCCACCGGGGCGGCAGCGGCATCAGGGCTCCAGCCGGGCGTCCAGGTAGCGGCGGGAGGCCGTGTACGCGCGGCTGATCCGGCGCCCCACCGCCGCCAGATCGCGGTACGCCCACGGGCTGTCATCGCGCGGCTCCAGCCCTCCGGTGGGCAGCACGTGCACCTTCACCCCGTCGGGCAGGGCCGCCATCTCCCGGGCGAACCGGTGCCGCCGGGCGATCTCGAAGGCCACCTGGGCGATCTCCCAGGGGCGCTGCGGCGGGCTCAGCTCCCGCTCGATCCGCCCCACCTGGAGAACGAAGATCTGCTCGGCGCCGGCGGCGACGGCTTCCCCGACCGGGATGGAGTTGACCACCCCGCCGTCGATGTAGTGCTGGCCGTCGATCTCGGTGGGCGGCAGCAGCCCCGGCACCGAGGCGGAGGCGAGCACGGCCGGCACCACCCGTCCGCTGTGGAACCAGTGCTCGGCGGCCCGCTCGATGTTGGCCGCACAGCAGCGGAACGGCACCTTCAGGTCGGCGAAGGTGGTCTCCTCGCCCAGCTCGTTCTCCAGCAGCCGGCGCAGCGGCCGGGGCGAGTGCAGGTGGGTACGGGCGGCGAAGCGGCGCAGCTGTCGGGCGACCGAGTCGCCGTACACCTCGCTCGCCTCGGCGGAGGCCCAGAGCCGGACCAGCCGGTCGGTGACCGCCTCGGTCGGGTCGGCGGCGACCAGGGCGCCGTTGACCGCGCCGATCGAGGTGCCGAGCACCATGTCGGGCCGGATCTGGGCCCGGAACAAGGCGCGCAGCATGCCCACCTCGACCGCGCCGAGCACACCTCCGCCGCCGAGCACGAACGCCACCGGACCGCCTGCCATGCCGTTTATCCTGGCACGCGCCCCGTACGCGCCCCGCCGGAGCCGACCGGCCCCGCACCCGCCGTCACCCCGGGCAACCACCACAACGCAGCTCGCGACGCGGGAACGGACAGCCGTTGACAGCCCGGACACATTCCCGCAACCTGATACCGCTCCCAAGCACAGGCAGGTGCGATGTGAAGGGGTCACTGCACGCCGGCAGCCTGCTGGCCCGCAGGTACCGGCTCATCGACCAGATCGGGGCCGGCGGCATGTCGGTGATCTGGCGCGCCAGGGACGAGGTGCTGGACCGGATCGTGGCACTGAAGGTGCTCGCCCCCTCGCTCGCCGCCGACGCCCGGTTCCGGCACCTGGTGCGCGGGGAAGCCCGCTCCGCCGCCCAGCTCGTGCACCCACACGTCACCGCCGTGCACGACTACGGCGAGACGCTGGCGCCGGACGGCACCATCACCTCGTTCGTGGTGATGGAGCTGCTCACCGGTGAGGAGCTGGAGCACCGGCTGACCGAAGGACCGCTGCCCTGGCCGGAGGCGGTGAAGATCGGCCGCCAGATCGCCGAGGCGCTGGCCGCCGCGCACCGGCTCGGCATCGTGCACCGGGACATCACCCCGGCGAACGTGATGATGACCGGGGTGGGCGTGAAGGTGCTCGACTTCGGCATCGCCACCCGGGTCGGCGCACCGGATGAGGACGAAGACGGCGGCACGTTCGGCACCCCCGCGTACGTCGCACCGGAGCGGCTGGACGGGGCACCGGCCCAGCCCGCCACCGACGTCTACTCACTGGGCGTGCTGCTCTTCGAGGCGCTGACCGGCCAGCCGCCGTACCCGGCGGACACCTGGGAGCAGCTCAGCGTGGCGCTCGCCGAGGCCGGGCCACCGGTGCTGGACGGCGTACCCGGCCTGCCGGTGCCGGTCGCGGAGGTCTGCCTGCGCTGCCTGGCCCGCGACCCGCGGCGGCGGCCCACCGCGCACCAGGTGGCCGCCGTGCTGCGCGACCAGCTCCTGCCCGCCGAACCGCAGGCGGCCACCATGCCGATCCCGGCGATGACCGTGCCGGCGCCGGCCGCTCCGGAGTCACCGGGGACGCGCTGGGACGGCCTCCGGCGGTCGTTGGCCCTGGTGGCGGTCGGCGCGGTCGTGGTGGTGGTCGGCGGCGCCGCGCTGCTGGCGCCCGCCCTGCTCCCGGACCGGCAGCCGCTGCCCGGGGTGCTGCCGGGCACCGGGCCGATGGTGATCCCGTCCGCGGCGCCGTCGAGCCCCGGCACGGCGCGGACGGAACCGCCGCCCAGCCCGACCCGGCCGGCCCCGGCGACCAGCAGCGTGTCAGTACCGTCGGGCGGCGGCCTGCTGGAGGCGGCCAACCGGATGGACGGGCTCATCGAGGCGGGTCTGGCGGCCGGCCACATCCGCGACGACGTCGGCGTCGACCTGCGTAACCTGCTGCGCAACGCCACCGCCGCGACCGGCGAGGGCGCACTGACCACCGCGGTGGACCTGCTCCGCGTGAAGATCGGCGAGCGGCAGCGCGAGGGCAGCATCAGCCCGGCGTACGCCGCGCGGCTCGACGCGGCCGCCGCCCAGCTCGATGCGGCCCGGGCCTGACGGTCAGCGGATGCTGACCGGCGCGGGTTCCCGCCGCCCGGGGCGGACCCGGGTGGCGAGGAAGCTGTGGTAGACCGACTCGTAGCTGAAGGCCATCCGCTCCGCGGAGAAGTTCTCCGCGACGTGGGCCACGCAGTCGGCCGGGTCCAGGCGGGACGACTCGAGCAACGCCGCCGGCAGTTCGTCGGGGTGGTCGCAGACCAGTCCGGTCAGCCCGGGGCGGACCAGCTCCGGCACAGCCCCCCGACGCAGCGCCACCACCGGCGTACCGGTCGCCATCGCCTCCACCATCACCATGCCGAACGGCTCCTCCCACTGGATCGGCATGATCAGGCACCGGGCGTCGACCAGCAGCCGCAGGGCCGTGTCCCGGTCGGCGTTGAGCACCAGGGTCACGTCATCGTCCAGCAGCGGCTCGACGACCTGCTCGAAGTAGCGGCGTTCGGCCGGCTCGTTGCACTTGCCGGCCAGGGTGAGCGGCAGACCGGCCCGGCGGCAGACGCGAATCGCCACCTCGGGCCCCTTGTCCGGGCTGAACCGGGCAAGCCAGAGCACCGGCCCCTGCCCCGGCGCCCGCTTGCGCGGGAAGTCCCGGAGCGGCATCGCGTTGTGCACCGTCCCCACCCAGGGCAGCCTCGGGTTGCCCCGGCGCTGGGCGTGCGAGATCGCCACCAGCCCCACCCCGTGGTCGGTGTCGCTGAGCACCGTGCCGTACTCCCCCACCGGGTTGCCGTGCACGGTGGCCACCGTGGGTACCGCCCGGCGGCCGGCGACCAGTGGGCCGATGGTGGTGTGGTCGTGGATCACGTCGAAGTCGGCGGAGTGGACCAGGTGGTTGACCCGGGCCAGGTGGGCCAGTTCGGGCAGGGACTCGCCGAGCCGGTGGTACTGGAGTTCCGGACCGGTGGACACGAAGTCGCCGGCGGTGCCGCTTTCCCGGCCGGTGCCGAAGACGGTCACCGCGTCGCCGCGGTCGACCAGGGCGTCCACCAGCCCGGCCACCACCTGCTCCAGCCCGCCGTAGCCGGGCGGCGGCACCGACAGCCACGGCGGCACCACCATCGCGATCCGCAACGGCCGGGCCCGCGGGCGGTCCGACGGCTGATGGTTCACAGGTCCTCCCCGATGCTCCCGGCGTGGCTGATCGACGACGCTTTCCCAGCGTGTCCGGGGGTTAACCGGGCAGCCGGCTGGCGAGGGCGGAGCGGCTCAGCCGGCCACCACTATCCGGTCGTGCACCTCGCGTACGCCCGGGGTGCCCCAGGCGGCCCGTTCCGCCTCCTCCCGCTGCCACCACGAGCGGACCACCCCGTCGAGCACCACGGTGTCGCCGGTGATCCCCACCCTGATCCGCTCCGTACCGGTCCGGCGTAGCAGGACCCGTTGCAGGTCACGGCGGGTCTGTTCATCGCTGGACGGGGTGGGCGACCGGACCTCGACCAGGTTGGTGACCCCGCGTACGCCGCGCAGGCGGCGCAGCTCCCGCTCGGCCGTACGCCGCTGGAACCCGTACTCCACCTCGCCGCGGAGCATGATCCAGCCGTCGGCGACGGTCACGTCCAGCCGCTCGGCGGGGACGAAGCTGTCCCACTCCAGCGCCCGACTGGCCGCGATCGCGATGTCGGCGTCGGTACGCTCCTCGGCAACGGGCAGGCGTACCTCGAGGTCACTGGCGACGGCGCGGACTCCGCGTACCCGGTGTGCGCAGCGCTCGGCCGCCCAGCGCCGGGCGTAGCTGTCCACCTGGCCGGTGAGCGTCACCACGCCGTCGGCGACGGTCACCCCGATCTCGGTCGGCCGGGTCTGCGCGTCCCAGTCCAGCTCGGCGAGCACCTCCCGCTGGATCTCCGGGTCGGTACGGACGGCGGTGGTGGTCGTCATGACGTCCCCTCCCGTGCGGTTCCCGTGAGTCGAGGGTGCCGCCGGACGGGGTGAGCCGGGCTCACCCGGACCGGGTGGGAAACGAGGAGGGGCGGCGGGTGACGGAGCCAACCCCCTTGACTCCGTCACCCGCCGCCCTGGAGGAGGCAGGTCTTTGTCGTTATGACGTCTCGGCGAGCGTCACGGTTGCCGTCTGGTTCGATCCGTTCCGCTTGAACTGCACATCGACGCGGTCGCCGACCTTGCCCGACTGGACGGCGCCCACCAGGTCGTTCGAGTCCTTGATCACCTTGTCGCCGAATTTGGTGACCACGTCGCCCCGCTGCAGCCCGGCCTTCTCCGCGGGGCTGCCCGGGACGACCGCGGCGACCAGCGCGCCACCGTCCTCGGCGGCGTTCACGCTGACCCCGAGCGACGGGTGGCTGACCTTCTCGCCGCGCTGGAGCTTCTCGGCAACGTTCTTGGCCTTGTTGCTCGGGATGGCGAAGCCGACGCCGATGTTGCCGTTGCTGCCCTGTCCGGCGGTGGCGATCGCGGTGTTGATGCCGATCACCTCGCCCCGGGTGTTGACCAGCGCGCCGCCGGAGTTGCCCGGGTTGATCGGGGCGTCGGTCTGCAGCAGGCCGGAGATCGAGCTGGCGCCCTGCCGCGGGTCCATCTGCTGCTGCTGGCCACCTTCGCCGGCCTGGATGGTGCGGTCGCGGGCACTGAGGATGCCGGCCGTGACCGAGCCCTGGAGACCGAGCGGGCTGCCCAGGGCGAGGACCTGGTCGCCGACCTGCATCGCGTCGCTGTCGCCGAACTTGGCCGCCTTCAGGCCGCTGACTCCGCTGGCCTTGACCACCGCGAGGTCGGTCTTCGGGTCGGTGCCGATGATCTTCGCCTGGGCGTTCTTGCCGTCGGCGAAGGCCACCCGCACCGTGTCGCCGCTGGCGGAGGCGACCACGTGGTTGTTGGTCAGCACGAACCCGTCGGCGCTGAGGATCACCCCGGAGCCCTCACCGCCGTCCGTCAGGATCGAGACCACGCTGTCCTGGACGGACGCGGCGATCTTCGGCAGGTCGGCGCTGTTGATCACCGGCGCCGCCGAGTAGTTGCGGGTGATGGTGGCGTCGTGGCCACCCAGGGCGAGCGCGAGCGCGCCGCCGGCGACCCCCGAGCCGAACATCAGCGCCAGGGCCAGCGCCCCCACACCGATGAACTTCCCCGCCCGGCTCGGCCGCGCCGGCTGCGGCGCGCCCCACGGCGGGACCGGCTGGCCGGCCTGGTGCGGCTGCGCACCGGGATACGGCTGGTGCTGCTGGTACGGCGGGACCGGCCCGCCGGCCGCCGCCGGGTAGCCGGCGCCGTGCTGCGTACCGGCACCGTGGTACGCGCCGGTGTTGTCGTGGTGCGTACCGGCGGCCCAGGCGCCCGGCTGCTGCCCCCCGTACCACGGGCCGGCCTGCTGCGGCTGCCCCGAGACCGGGTACGGCGGCGCGGACGGGGTCGCCGTCGGCCGGGCGTACGGGCTGACGGGCTGGGTCACCTCGGTACGGCCGGCATCGTACCCGGCCGGGGCCTCGGTGCGGCCGAGGTCGGCGGTGGCAGGCCCGTCGGTGCGGCCGAGGTCGGCGGTGGCCGGCGCGTCGGTGCGGTCGACGTCGTACGCGGCCGGGGCCTCGGTGCGGCCGAGATCGGCCGTGGCCGGCGCATCGGTGCGGTCGGCGGTGGGGGCGGCCTCGACGGCGGTCCCGGCGGCCGGGGAGTCGGCCGGAACCGGCGCGGCGGCCAGGGTTGGGGCGGAGTCCGAGGGCGCGCTCCCGGTGCGGGGTAGCTCGGCGGCGGGGTGCGACGGCTCGGCGTCGGCGGGAGCCGGCGACCGCTGTGGGTCGGTCTCGTGGTCGGTCATGGATCCACCTTCTCCGTTGGCACTGCGACCAGCCTGGAACGCACCTGAATGTTCTCTGAAAATCAGTCGCCCGGCTCCGGCGACTGCGGCAACAGGGGCAGTTTGACCCGGAATGTGGCCCCGCCGCCCGGCGTTTCGGCCACCTCGACCGTGCCGTGGTGCGCCGCCACCAGCGCGGCCACGATGGCCAACCCGAGCCCGGTGCTGGTCGGCCT
>NZ_JBLROA010000032.1:0-76728 GCF_047921505.1 Micromonospora sp. SL1-18
CGGTCCGGAGTGCCGCCTGGCGGCGCGGAGGCCGAATTATGGCCGCCAGCGGTGCCGGAGTTGTGGCTCCCGCTCTGCGACGGCACGGTGGAGAAGACCTGCCAGGCGCCGGTGGCCGCGACGCAGCGGAGCCGGTCGTGCGCCCGGAGCAGGATCGAGATCGCCGCCGGGGTGTACCGGGCGAGCGCGGTGACGGTCCACTCGCACGCCTCAAGAGCGGTCGACGCCATCGGGAGGCGGACGGTGACGTCTCGGACGACTTGCTCGTGATCCACGTCGTTCCTGGTCAGAGAGGCCGGGGGTGCGATCAAGGGTACTCAGCGGGTCATCCCGCGGCCTTCGTACACATGTGCTATCCACAGGATGTGGACACGGCCTGTGGGTACGCGGGCCGCGCGGCGCGGCCAGCGGCGATAGCGTGAGAGTCCCGGGCCCGAGGAGGCGTCGATGCTCATCGCCCAGCTCAGTGACCCGCACGTGACCACCGGCCCGCTCGCCACCGACCAGGCCTCCGGGCTGCACCGCGCCCTCGGCCGGGTGCTGGCGCTGCGACCCCGGCCCGACTGCGTCGTCATCACCGGCGACCTGGTCGGCAACGGCCGTCCGGACGAGTACGTCGCGCTGCGCGAGATCATCGGGCGCTTTCCGCTGCCGGTCCATCTCGCCCTCGGCAACCACGACGACCGCGAGTCGCTGCTCGACACCTTCGGCGGCACCCCCTACCTGGGCGGCGGCTTCTTGGCGTATTACCACGTCGACCACCCGGACGGAACGCTGGTGGTGCTCGACTCACTCGCCCCCGGGGACGACGCCGGGCGGCTCGGCGACGAGCAGCTCGGCTGGCTCGACGGGGTGCTCGCCGGCCGGCCGGACGTGCCCGCCGTGGTGTGCCTGCACCATCCGCCGGTCCCGGTCGGGATGGCGGCGATGGACGCCATCCGGCTCGCCGACGCCGACGCGTTCGCCGCGGTGATCGCGCGCCACCCCCATGTCGTACGCGTCGCCGCCGGTCATCTGCACCGCCCGGTGACCAGTGCGTTCGCCGGGACGGTGCTGACCACCGCGCCGAGCACCTGGGTGCAGGTGAGCCTGACGATGACCGACGAGCCCGAGATCGGGCTGGTCGCCGAACCGACCGCCTTCCTGCTGCACCGGGTGGACGGCGACGGCTGCGTCACGCACACCGTCCAGGTGAGTCACGCCGCCGGGCCGACCTGCTGGTTCTGACTCGGCCGTCGGGATCTCCGGCTCGGCGCGGCGCCGGCACCCCTGAAGACGGGTAGCAGGGCGTTGCGGTATGTGCGGAAATTCACCAGCCGGTCATGTCGGACTCATCGGACTGACTAGTGCAGGCCACCAGCCCTGTCCACCATCCTGATGGACGGCCCGGTCGACCGATGGCCCGGCGGATGAGAAGCTTTCCCCCGCAGGTGGCATCCCCCGATTTCGCCACCCAAGATCGAGCCCTGTCACGGCACGGATCAGGGCCACCGGGCGAACCATCGTCCGGACACCCATGCGCCAATCTCACGAGGAGTTCCATGTCCGTCCCCGGGATGCGTCTCCGGGCCGCCGTCGGCCTGGCCGCGCTCGCCACGGCCGCGTTCACCGCGGTCGCCGTCCACCCCGACCAGGCCGAGGCCGATCCGAAGCCGGTCGACGTCAAGCTGCTCGCCATCAACGACTTCCACGGCAACCTGGAGCCGCCGACCGGCTCCAGCGGCACCATCGACGGCAAGACCGCGGGTGGCGCGGAGTATCTGGCCGCCCACCTCGCCAAGCTGCGCGGCACCACCCAGGAGCAGCGGGAGCACACCGTCACGGTCGCCGCGGGTGACCTGATCGGCGCCTCCCCGCTGCTCAGCGCGGCCTTCCACGACGAGCCCACCATCGAGGAGATGAACCTCGCCGGGCTCGAGTTCAGCAGCGTCGGCAACCACGAGTTCGACGAGGGCGCCACCGAGCTGCTCCGCATGCAGAACGGCGGCTGCCACCCGGTCGACGGCTGTGCCGACGGCACCCCGTTCAAGGGCGCCAAGTTCAAGTACCTCTCGGCGAACGCCTTCAAGACCGCCACCGGCCAGCCGCTGCTGCCGCCGTACGGCATCAAGAAGATCGACGGGATCAAGGTCGGCTTCATCGGGATGACCCTGGAGGGCACCCCGCAGATCGTCAGCCAGCAGGGCGTCGCCGGCCTGACCTTCGCCGACGAGGCGGAGACCGCCAACAAGTACGCCCGCATCCTGCAGGCCCAGGGCGTGCAGGCCATCGTCGTGCTGCTGCACGAGGGTGGCGTGCAGAACGGCGGCGGCATCAACGACTGCACCGGGTTCAGCGGGCCGATCGTCGACATCGCCAACCGGATGGACCCGGCCATCGACGCGATCGTCAGCGGGCACACCCACGCCGCGTACAACTGCAACATCAACGGCAAGCTGGTCACCAGCGCCAGCTCCTTCGGCCGCCTGGTCACCGAAATTGACCTGAAGCTCGACCGGCGCAGCGGCGACGTGATCAGCGCCAAGGCGAACAACGTCGTGGTCACCCGGGACATCCCGAAGGACCAGGCCAGCACCGCGCTGATCGACCACTACAAGACCGCCCTCGGCCCGGTCGCCGACAAGGTGGTCGGCGAGACCACCGCCGCGATCACCAAGACCCAGGAGAACCTGTACCAGACCGGGGTCGACGCCAACGGCAAGCCGACCTACCAGACCGGTGAGTCGCCGCTCGGCAACCTGATCGCTGACGCCCAGCTCGCCGCGACCGACAACGAGCAGAACGCGGTCGCCGCGTTCATGAACCCGGGCGGCGTCCGGGCCGACCTCGGCGCCGGCAAGGTCACCTACGCCGACGCGTTCACCGTCCAGCCGTTCGCCAACAACCTGGTGACCCTGGACCTGACCGGCGCGCAGCTCTACTGCATGCTGGAGCAGCAGTTCACCGTCGCCCGCGTGCTGTACGCGTCCTCGACCGTGCACTACGTCGTCGACACCAAGGGCACCACCGCGCCCGTCACCGCGCCCTGCAGCGGCACCCGGGTGGTCCGCGGCAGCCTCACCATCAACGGCACCCCGGTCAGCGACACCGCGACCTACCGGGTCACGGTGAACAACTTCCTCTCTGGGGGCGGCGACGGCTTCAGCGTCCTCCCCGATGGCAAGAACCAGGTCACCGGCATGATCGACCTGGACGCCTTCGTGGCGTACCTGACCGAGAAGTCGCCGGTCTCGCCGCCGGCGCTGGACCGGATCCAGACGACCGCGGAGGTCCCGGCCGCCTGACGCGGACCCGGTACGACGACGGGCCCCGGAGCATCCGCGCTCCGGGGCCCGTTTCGTGTGTCTCGGCCGGTCGCCGCCCTATCCCGGGGGTCGGTCGTCAGGCGGGGAGGGGTTCCGGCGTGGGGGTGGCCGGGGCTGGGGTGGTACGGCCGTCCTGGGCGGCGGTGAGCAGCCGGTGCAGCGACAGGGCCAGCGCCGACGCCGCCAGGCAGCCGCCCACCACGAACGCCACCCAGAGCCGCCCGTGCGCCGCGCTGAGCAGCGGACCGGCGGTGACCGGGCCGATGATCCCGCTGATTCCGAAGATCATCGAGCTCATCGCGTTGTACCGCCCCCGCAGCTCGTCGGTGGCGAGCGCGTTGGTCAACGCCGGCATCACCGGCGAGAGCATCATCTCGCCGAACCCGAAGATCGCCGAGCAGGCCACCACGCCGAACGCTGCGACCAGCGCGTTTCCCGTACCGACCAGGCCGGCCGCGCCAAGCACCAGCCAGGCGGCCGCGAAGACCGCGCCCACCGCGGCGAGCGCCCGCGCCCGGCTGCGCCCCTCCATCCGGCGGATCACCAGTAGCTGGGAGAGCACGATCATCACGGTGTTGGCGGCGAGCGCCCAGGCCACCACCCGCGGCGTCACCTCCACCACCCGGACCGAGTACGCGGCGAAACCCACCTCGACCTGCGCGTACCCGCAGGTGGTGAGCACCAAGCCGAAGATGACCAGCCGCCGGAACGGCCGGTCACGCAGCACGGTGAGGTATCCGCCGGCGGACCGCCCGGTGCCCGTGGCCGAGGCCTGCGCCAGCCGGTGCCCGACGTGCGGCAGGGTCAGCAGGATCAGGGCCGGCATCAGGAAGCTCAGCGCGTCCAGCAGGTAGATGGCCTGGAAGGTGACCGGACGGGCGATGTCGACCACCGCGCCGGAGATCAGGCCACCCACTCCGATGCCGAGGTTGAGCAGGGCGAACTGGAGACCGAACACCCGCTGCCGCTCGCCGTCGCCGGTGAGCGAGGCGAGGATGGTGGTCTGCCCGGCCCAGATCGCCGAGCCGCCCACCGCGATCAGCGTGGCGACCGCGAACGCCGACCCGAGCGAGTCGACCAGCGCGAGCGAGCCGGTGCCGACCGCCTCGACCGCCAGGCAGGGCAGCACCACCCGGCGGGCGCCGAACCGGTCGATCAACGTCCCGCCCAGCGGGGACAGGGCGAGGGTCACCGCGCCGAACCAACCGATTACCAGGCCGGCCTGGTTGTCGGTCAGGCCGCGTACGTCGGTGAGATAGATGAAGAGGAACGGCAGGGTCAGCCCGCGCCCGACGGCCGACAGCAGGGTGCCGAGCAGGATCCGACGGGCTTCCGGACGGGCGGGCAGGGCGCGGCGCAGCATGAGGTGGATTCTCGGCGAGGGGTACGACGAGCGGCGAGCGGATAACGCTGGTTCCGCACCCCGTAGCGCCAGTTGGTGAGCAAGAACACGGTGTCTGGCATGCTGGCCCGGTGACCGTGACCTGGCGCCACCTGCCCGCCCCGGCCCGCGAGATCGCCACGGCGGTCACCGGCGCCGTCGCCGCCGCCTCCGACCGGGACGCCGGGGCGTACGGGCCGGCGGTGGAGCGGCTCGCCGCCGCCGACCGGGCCGGACTGGTGCTCGGCGGGGTGGTCCGGCTGCTGCTGGAGGAGACCCAACCGGACGGGCTGGCTGGGGACGACGTCCGCCAGGTGCTGGAGCGCTGCGTCCGGACCACCGCGCCGTGGCGGCCCGACGTCGACCCGCACGTGCTGCTGGTGCTGCTGGCGAGCGCCCTCGGCGTGTACGAACCGGCCGACGACGAAACCCCGCCCGATTCGGCCGCGGTCGCCCGGCACGCCCCGCTGCTCGTGGCCGACCTGCTGGCGGTCACCGGCCGGCCGCTGGCGGGCTACCTGGCCGCCGCGTTCGCCGAGGTGGCCCGTACCGAGCTGCACGACTGAACCGCGGGCCGCGGATCCGACCGGCTTCAGCGCGGTACGGGGCCGTCACGGCGGGCTACCGGCTGTCGCCGACGAAGCCCGGCGTCAGGGGCTCGCGGCGAGGAAGACGAACGCGGCGAGCAGGACCAGATGCACCCCGCCCTGGAGCACGGTTGCCCGACCCGGCACCACGGTGAGCACACCGGTCACGACGGTGAGCGTGAGCAGCGTCAGCTGGGTGCCGCCGAGGCCGAGGACCAGCGGGCCCGCCAGCCAGATCGAGGCCAGCGCTATGGCCGGGATGGTCAGGCCGATGCTCGCCATCGCCGAACCGAGGGCCAGGTTGAGGCTGATCTGGACCCGGTTCCGCCGGGCGGCCCGGGCCGCGGCGACGGTCTCCGGCAGCAGCACCAGCAGGGCGATGACCACCCCGACGAACGCCTGCGGCAGGTTCGCCGCGGACACGCCCGCCTCGATCGCCGGAGAGATTATCTTCGCGTTGCCGACCACCGAGACCAGGGCGACCAGCAGCAGCGCCAGGCTGGCCAGCGCGGTACGGGCCGAGGGCGGGTCGGCGTGCCCGTCGCCGTCGGCGTCGACGGCCAGGATGTTGCCCTCCTCGGTGACCGGGAGGAAGTAGTCGCGGTGCCGGCCGGTCTGCACCATGACGAACAGGCCGTAGAGGGCGAGCGACGCGACCGCCGCGAAGGTGAGCTGCGCCGGGGAGAACTGCGGGCCCGGCCTGCCGATGGTGAAGGTCGGCACCACCAGGCTGAGGGTGGCGAGCGTGGCCACGGTGGCCAGCGCGCCACCGGTGCCCTCCGGGTTGAAGACCGCGACCCGGCAACGCAGCGCGCCGATCAGCAGCGACAGGCCGAAGATCCCGTTGCAGGTGATCATCACGGCGGCGAAGACGGTGTCTCGGGCCAGCGCCTGAGTCTTGTCCCCGCCACTGATCATGAGCGTGACGATCAGTCCGACCTCGATCACCGTGACCGCCACGGCGAGCAGCAGCGAGCCGAACGGCTCTCCCACCTTGTGCGCCACCACTTCCGCGTGGTGCACGGCGGCCAGCACCGCGCCGGCCAGCAGCGCGGCCACCACCGCGATCAGCCCGCCGGGCAGGTGGCGACCCCAGGAAGCCGCGAGCACCAGCACCGCGATCACGGGTACGAGGGTGGTCCAGTCGGTCAGGCGGGAGCGGGTCAGCGCGGCCATGCCATCAAGATTGCCAGGTGAGTCGATCACCTGCCGCCGCCCGTACGGCGAGGTCGCAACGAGTCACCGCCGATTGCCGGATCAGGCCGATCCGGACCGCCGCCCCACACCCTTCCGGGGCCCGCCCAGCCATCGAGCCAGGGTAATCTACGCCTTGCGAAAGTCCCGCCTACAAGGTCGCGGTTGCCTTGACCGTCGAGGTCCAGGACGACATGGGATTTCGTGCCCCCGGAAGGACTTTCATGCTGACGAGTGTCGTCGCCCTGGTCGTGGCCGTCGTCCCTGGGGCGCTGCTCGGTTTCGTCCTTCCGCCCGGCCGTTACCGCTGGGCCGTCTGGGCGTCGGCGCCCGCGCTGACCCTGGGGCTGACCAGTGTGGCGATGGGGTGGCTACCGAAGCTCGGCCTGCCCGACAGCGCGATGTCGGTTCTCGTCGTGGAGGTGGTCCTTGCCGGGGCGGCGATCCTTGCCTCGCGACTCGTCGCCCGCGGCCTGCCCAGCGTGGGAAACCCTGGCGAACGACCCCGCCTGTGGCGCTTCCGGCTACGGTCCGTTCGGCCCCGGCGCGCTGACATCATCGGCGTCGCGGTATCCACGGCCATCAATGTGAGCTTCGGCTGGCTGATGCTCGGCGGGCTCATCGCGCCGCCCGGCTGGGACGCCATGCACCACGGCTACTTCAGCCGGCGCATCCTCGAGACGGGCAGCGCCACGGTCTCGTCGGCCTGCAGCACGTCCATCGATTCGATTCCGACCTGCGGGTTCTATCCGGCGGCCGCGAACGTCTCGTGGGCGCAGGCGGCCCAGCTGTCGGGCGGCCACATCAGCCAGGCCATGACCACCTGGTCGATTCTGGTCGGGCCACTCATCCTGGTCGCCGGCGTGTACGCCGCTGTCCGCGTCCTGCGCGGCGGGCCGGTCGTCGCTGCCTGCGCGGCGGCGGCCCCGGCCTTTCTCGGCCCGTTCTGGTTCTCCGCGGTCCTCGGCCGGATCACCCAGCTGACCGGTCCCTGCATGGCGGTGGGCATCGCGCTGCTCGTCGCCCTGGCCCTGCGGGGCCCCCACCCCGTCCGGTTGGGTCTGCTGGCCGGCCTCGCGAGCGCGGGCCTGATCATGAGCCACACCTACGACATCTTCCTGGCCGGCGTACTGGCTCTGGGCTTTCTTCTCCTGGTGGACGGGCCGCCGGCCCTGCGTCGAAGCGCCGCCGGGACCGGAGCGGCCGCCGTAGGTGGCCTGGTGGCCGTCGGCCCCTTCCTCGCCGCGCTGGCCGGAGCGAACGGCGAACGCGCCTCGTACGCCGCCGCACTTCCCGGCCAGTTCGGCAAAGCGTTCGCATACTGGGTCACCGACCCGCAGCGCTATGTGCTCTTCGGCTTCCCGTCACCGGGCGGAGGCGACTTCCAGCTCAGCGTGCCGACGATCCGGGGCGCCCTGGTGCTGACCATCGCCTGTCTCGTCGCCTCGCCGCTGTGCCTGGTCTTCCGTCAGCTGCGCTGGGCCCGGCCATGGCTGCTCGCCGGCGTTGTGTTCACCGCCGTGGGGATCTGGACGACGATGTCGAACTCCCCGTCCGCAGCCTTCGTCGCCAGCCTCTGGTACGGGAGCCGGGAGCGGCTACGGGTGCTGATCTTTCCGGTGTACGGCGTGCTCACGGTGGCTGGCGCGGTCGCTGTCGGGCTCGCCGTACAGTGGCTGCTGGTGAGGCTCGTCGCCCGGGCGGCCAGGTTGCGCGAATCGGCCGCACCGGCTGCCGTGGCCGCTTCGGTCGTGGTGCTGAGCCTGGCGGTTCTTGCCGCAATACCCGCCTCCTGGCGGCCGTTGCGTACCCATTTCGAGAGCCTTGCTCCGGTCGACGGGTCCTACCGCGCGGTCTTCCAGTGGCTCGCGGAGAACACGCCGCCCGGCAAGGCGATCGCCGCTGACCGGCGGCACTACCTCGCGTGGTTCTACGTCGACTACGGCGTGCCGGGGCTGTTCGGTATCGAACCGGTGCCGGCCGCCGAGGCCGACTACTACTCGGGACGGTCGAGGGCATGGGACTGGCTGGTCGACAAGAAGGGAGCCCAGCCGGGCGGCTGCGAGGTTCGCCGGTTCGACCTCGAATATCTCGTGGTGGGCGGAGGCCTCGAGCCCACCGGAGGGAGCTACGACCCGCAACGCGTCGCGGTCTCGGATCGGCTGGCCCTGGTGCATCAGGTGGGCACGCTCAAGATCTACCGGGTGACCGAGGCGGGCCGAGCCTGCCGCTCGGCCGGATGAGCAGGTGCTCGGGACGCGGTGCCGGGCGGGCCCTGCCGGCGCCACGCCGGCTGCGGCCGTCTCGCTGCCTCCGGGTAGCGGTGATCCCCTCGAAACCAGTCAAGGCCCCTCGATGGAGGGGCCTTGACCTGCTGTTACCTCTGGTCGGGGTGGCCGGATTCGAACCGACGACCTCTTCGTCCCGAACGAAGCGCGCTACCAAGCTGCGCCACACCCCGAGGCGTGCCGACAAATAGTAGCCCACCCGCTCCGATGGTCAAACTCGGTACCCCACTCCCGGAGCGGGTCGCTCAGCGGGGGATCAGCGTGAGCACGTTCGCCTCGGGCGGGCAGGCGAAGCGCACCGGCGCGGTGGGGTGCGTACCGAGGCCGGCGGTGACGTGCAGCCAGGAATCCGAGCCGGGCCAGCGGTGCAGCCCGCGGGCCATCGAGCGGGGCAGGCCGCAGTTCGTCACCAGCGCGCCGTAGCCGGGTACGCAGACCTGGCCGCCGTGGGTGTGCCCGGCGAGCAGCAGTCCGAAGCCGTCGGCGGCCATCCGGTCCAGCACGACCGGTTCCGGGGAATGGCTGAGGGCGATGGCGAGCGCCGCTCCGGAGCTGACCGGCCCGGCCACCGCGTCGTAGTCGTCACGCCCGATGTGGGGGTCGTCGACGCCAACCAGCTCGATCTCCCGGCCACCGGCCTTCAGGGTGGTCCGCGCGTTGTTGAGGTCCGCCCAGCCGGCGCCGGTGAAGACGTCGCGCAGCTCCTCGTACGGCAGCGGCACGCCCTCGGTGTACTCCCGGTCCGGCAGGAAGTAGGTGAACGGGTTCTTCCACACCGGGCCGGTGTAGTCGTTGGAGCCGAAGACGAAGGCACCCGGCAGGTCGAGCAGCGGTTGCAGGGCGCGCAGCACGCCGGGGAGCGCGTCGGGGTGGGCCAGGTTGTCCCCGGTGACCACCACCAGGTCCGGGTCGAGGGCGGCCAGCGAGGCGACCCAGTCCTGCTTGCGCCGTTGGTTGGGTGTCATGTGCAGGTCCGACAGGTGCAGCACGCGCAGCGGCTCGGCGTCGGTCGGGAGCACCGGTACGTCGTACCGGCGCAGGGTGAACATGTTGCGCTCGACGAGCGACGCGTACGCCAGGGCGGCGGCGCCGGCGACGGCGGTCCCGGCGGCGAGCCGGAATAGTGTGCGCTTTCGCATGACGTTCAGGGTAGTTTGACCACCCATGAGCACGCTGAAGGATCGTCTCACCGCCGACATGCGCGCCGCCCTGAAGGCGCGCGACGAGCTGACCACCTCCACGCTGCGGATGGCCCTCGCGGCCGTCGGCAACGCCGAGGTCGCGGGCAAAGAGAAGCGCGAGCTCAGCGACGACGAGGTGCTCGCGGTGCTGACCAGGGAGGCGAAGAAGCGGCGCGAGGCGGCCACCGCGTTCGCCGACGCGGGCCGCACCGAGCAGGCGAGCAAGGAGACCGCTGAGGGTGAGGTGCTGGATCGCTACCTGCCGAAGCAGCTCTCCGACGCCGAGCTGGCCGAGCTGGTCGGGGGTGCGCTCGCCGCGGGCGGCCTCACCGGAAAGGCGCAGATGGGCCCGGCCATGAAGGCGGCCCAGGCCGCGGTGGCCGGCCGGGCCGAGGGTGGCCGGGTCGCCGCCGAGGTACGCCGGCAGCTCGGCCTCTGATCCGGGCCGAAGACGAAGCGGGCGGGCACCCCTTGGGGGGCGCCCGCCCCCTGTCGTTGCTCCGAATCAGTTGCCCGGCAGTCGTGGCCAGCGGCCGTTGCCGTTGCCGGGTCCGGGCCCATTGCCGTTGCCGTTCGGCGGCAGACTGGTGCCGGGTGTGGGGCTGCCGCCGGGAGCCGGCTGGCCGGAGCTGACCTCGATGGTCACCACGCCGCCCTTGATGGTCTTACCGTCCGGGCTGGTGCCGGCGGCGGTGCCGGCCGGGCACTCCGACGGCACCTTGCTGCTGGACACCGTCGGCTCGAAGCCGGCACCGCGCAGCCGCGACCTGGCGGTCTCGACCGACTCGCACTTGACGCCGGGGATGGACCGCTGGTCACCCAGGACGATCTTCCCGCTCGGCGGGGTGAACTCGATGCGCTCCTTGCCGTCCATCGCGTCCCGTAGCGTCTCCTGCACGGGGCGGTTGATGCCGTCCAGCTCCTTGTGGCCCATCTTCTGATTGGTCTGCGGCCAGTCCGGGTCGGCCAGGATGCCGGCCACCGCGTACTGCTTGGTCATCGCGACCAGGGCCGACGTCTTGTCCGAGTCGGTGGTGCCGGACTTGCCGGCCACCGGGGCCTTGACGATGCCGCGGACCTCGCCCGCGGTGCGGCTCCCGCACTTGGAGGTCGAGGAGTTGTCGCCGACCGGGCAGCGGGCCGCATCCACGGCGGCCCGGGCCACCTGCGTGCTGATCCGCTGCTCACAGCGCGGGTTGGCGATGTCGAGCTTCTTGCCGTCGGGGCCGCGGATCTCCTGGACCGGGATCGGCTCGCAGTACTTGCCGTCCGCCGCCAGGGTGGCGTACGCGTTGGCCAGCTCCAGCGGCGTGGTCTGCGAGACGCCCAGGGTGAACGCGCCCCAGGTGTGCGCGTTCGCGGCGAGCAGGGCGTCGTCCGAGTTGCGGAAGGTGATGCCGAGCTTCTGCGCCGCCTTCACCACGTTCTCCGCGCCGACCTGCTGCTCGAGGGCGACGAAGTAGGTGTTGACCGAGAAGCCGAACCCGCTCCACATGGTGTGCGGCCCGGCCATTTTCGGATTGGCGTTCTTCGGGCAGTAGAGGCTCGTGCCCTCGCAGGCGGCCGGCGAGTTGAACTCGACGGGGTACTCGGACCTGAACTGCTGCTGCGCGTTGATGGTGTAGGCGAGCGGGTAGCCCTTCTCCAGCGCGGCCACCAGCGTGAAGATTTTGAAGGTCGAGCCGGCCTGGTAGCCGCCGCCGCCGCTCATCAGCGGGTTGACCGTGTTCGGATAGCTGCCCCGGATGCCCCTCTTGGCCTTCTTCGGATTGCTGGAGAGCCTGTTCTGCGGGTTGTCCGGGTCATCGAGCTTGAAGTTCCGGTTGGTCGCGAGGGCGCGGACCCGGCCGCTGCCCGGCTCGATCACCGCGAGCATCCGGGCGGCCTTGCTATTCACGCTCAGGTGCCTGCGCACCGCCGCGTCGGCGCCCTTCTGCGCCTGCACGTCGAGGCTGGTGGTGATGGTGTAGCCACCGCTCTTCAGCCGGCGCTCCCGGTCATACGTGGTGGAGCCGAACGTCTCCTGCTGCAGCCACCAGCGGTAGAAGTAGTCGCAGAAGAAGCCCCAGGTCTGCGTGTTGGTGGCGACGCAGCCGTTCGGGGTGCGCTTGTGGTTGACCTTCAGCGTGATCTTCTTGGCCTGGGTCGCTTCCTCCGGGGTGATGGCTTTGATCAGCTGCATGTTGTCGATGACGTAGTCCCGCCGGCCGACCGCCTCCGGGTAGCCGGACGCGGTGGTGGGGTCGAACGCGGTCGGTGCCTTCACCAGCCCGGCCAGCAGCGCCGACTCCTGGATGTCCAGCTTGCTCGGCGGCTTGCCGAAGTAGACCTGGCTGGCGGCGTAGACGCCGTACGCGCCGTTGCCGAAGGCGGCGAGGTTGAGGTAGCGCTCCAGGATCTCGTCCTTGGAGAGCTCCTTGTCCACCTGGAGGGCCAGCGACATCTCGCGCAGCTTGCGGGCGCTGGTGTCCTCGGTCGCGGCCACCACATCGGCCGGGTGGGTCGCCGAGTAGGAGATGGCCAGCCGGACGTACTGCATGGTCAGCGTCGACGCGCCCTGCCGGGAGCTGGTCTTGGAGCTGTTGTTGACGAAGGCCCGGGCGACGCCGTTGAAGTCGACGCCGTTGTGCTTGTAGAAGCTGTGGTCCTCGGCCGCGATGATCGCCTTCTGCATGTACGGCGAGATGTCCTTGAGCTTGACGTCGCGGCGGTTCTCGTCGTACATCGTGGCCAGCGGCGTCTTGCCGTCCGCGGCGAGCAGATAGCTGATCTGCGGGGAGCGTGCCTCGTTCATTTTCTTCGGCAGCGCGTCGAAGGTTTGCGCGCCCGCCTTGGCGGCCAGCCCCGACATCGCCACCACGGGGAAGGCCGCCGCGGCGACCACCACGCCGGCCAACAGGCCACAGATGAGTAGCGATGCGGCGTTGGTCAGCACATTGTGGTCACGTTTCCGCATCCAGGTCACCTCGACAGGGTACGCGAGTAGGGAACGAGGGGCGCTGGGGCGTCTTTTCCCCATTTCCTGCGCGCGCCGGCCTCGTTGTGCTAAACGCACGAACCCTGGTGCGTGGTTGCGGGAACCTGGCGTGAAGTCTCCACCGAACGGGGGAGCGGCGCAGGGTTTTCACGTACCCCGACAGGGTAGACGGCGGGCGTAGGCCCGGGAAGCCGGGAGTGTCCGGAATGATGGATTTCGCCGACAACGTTGCGTAATCGGGTGACTACCGAGCATGATGATGGCGGCGACAGAGCCACATGTCGTCCGTGCCGCCCTGGGGGAGGCCGGCGGGACGACCGGGGGGAATTCGACGGCTGGTCGCGCGAAGTCGTGGTTGATGCAAGGGGGGACGTGTACAGATGGGCATGATCGCTGACTGGCCGTCACTGGCGGCATGTCAGAACGGGGACCCGGACGCGTTGTTCGTACAGGGCGCTGAACAGAACGTGGCGAAGCGGATCTGCCGGAGCTGCCCGGTCCGGTACGAGTGCCTGGCCGATGCGCTCGACAACCGGATCGAGTTCGGTGTGTGGGGTGGCATGACCGAACGCGAGCGCCGAGCGCTGCTGCGCCGTCACCCGCAGGTGACCAGCTGGCGCAAGATGTTCGAGGCGGCGATGAAGAAGAACGCCAAAGAGAAGGCCGGCAAGGACAAGATCCTGGTGACCTCGGCCAACTGACCAAAGTGCCGCCCGGCCGGTCCTGGCGGCTCACCGCCGGCTGATCGCCTCGCCGATCGTCCGCAGCCCGTCGACGTCGTGTACGTCGGCGGGCTGCGCCGTCACCGACACCATCGGCACCGCGGGGAACGCCGCGGTGAACTGGGCCGACACTCTCTGCTCGCGTAGCGCCTGCTGGGCCAGCGTGGCGTGGGCCCGCAGCACCTCGACGGTGCCCGCGTGCCCGCCGTCGCGCGCCAGCCGCTCCGCCGCGGCCACGCTGTCGGCCGCGCTCAGCTCCGGCACCGCCGGCCGGTGCACCCGGTTGAGCACCAGGCCGGCCAGCGGCATCCGCTCCTCGCGCAGCCGGCCAGCGAAGTAGGCCGCCTCCCGGACGGCGTCCGGCTCCGGGGCCGCGACCAGCAGGAACGCCGTCTCCCGCGCCTGCAGGATCCGGTACGTCTGCTCGGCCCGCTGCCGGAAGCCGCCGAACATCGAGTCCAGGGCGGCGACGAAGCCGGAGAGGTCGGTGAGCATTTGCGCCCCGATCACCTTCTGCACCGCCTTCGAGAACATCCCGAAACCGGCAGTGACGAAGCTGAACATGCTCCGCCCCCCGGTGCGCGCCGGGGCGAGCAGCAGCCGCAGCATCCGGCCGTCGAGGAAACGGGAGAGCCGGGCCGGCGCATCCAGGAAGTCGAGCGCCGAGCGGGACGGCGGGGTGTCCACCACGATCAGGTCCCACTCGCCCCGGGCGTGCAACTGGCCCAGCTTCTCCATCGCCATGTATTCCTGCGTGCCGGCGAAGGTGGAGCTCATGGCCTGGTAGAAGGGGTTGGCGAAGATCTCCGCCGCCTTCGCCGGATCGGTGTGCGCCAGCACCACGTCGTCGAAGGTCCGCTTCATGTCGAGCATCATGGCGTGCAGCTCACCGCCGCTGTCCTCGACGTCGATCCCCTTGACCTGGCGGGGCGTGTTGTCCAACTCCGTCAGGCCGAGCGACTGGGCAAGCCGGCGTGCCGGGTCGATGGTGAGCACCACCGTCCGCCGGCCGTGCCGCTCGGCCGCCCGTAGCGCCAGCGCGGCCGCGGTCGTCGTCTTGCCCACCCCGCCCGCGCCGCAGCAGACCACGATCCGTACGCCAGGATCGGCGAGAATCTGGTCGACGTCCAGCGGTGGCGCCGCGGCTTCGGAAGGCACCAATCGAGCGTATCGGGCTACCGGGTGTCTCTGCCGCGTGCTGCCCGCAGGTGTGAGTCAATCCGCCCGGACGAGCGCTCCGGCCAGTGTCTCCAGCCCCGCCCGGTCGACTCCCTCGGGGAGCAGCGGCAGCTCGGTCAGGGGCAGGCCCAACTCCACCAGGTCGGCCCGGAGCGAGTCCTCCAGCTCCCGGCGTACCTGCTGGTCCCGAGCCTCCTCGGCCAGGCCGGCCACGGTCCGGGCGTCGGTCGGCAGGCCGGCAACGGCCAGCCCCCGCCTCAGCTCGGCCGCGGTCACCTCGCGCCCGGCCGGCACCGGCGGCCGGGCGCCGTTGACGATCACCCGGCCGATCGGGAAGCCGAGCTGGGTCAGGTCGGTGATCGCGTCGACCGTCTCCTGGACCGGCATCTCCTCCAACAGCGTCACCACGTGCACCGCCGCGATCGGCGAGCGGAGCAGCGCGGCGACCCCCTCGCTCTGGGTCTTGATCGGGCCGACCTTGGCCAGCCGGGCGGTCTCCGCGGTGACGTTGAGGAAGCGGCCGATCCGCCCGGTCGGCGGTGCGTCCAGCACCACCGCGTCGTACACCCGACGCTGCCCGTTGGTCCGCGTGGTCGCCTCCTTGACCTTGCCGGTGAGCAGCACGTCCCGTAGGCCTGGGGCGATGGTGGTGGCGAAGTCGATGGCACCCAGCTTGCGCAGCGCCCGGCCGGCCGCGCCGAGCTTGTAGAACAGGTCCAGGTACTCCAGGAGCGCCTCCTCGGCGTCCACGGCCAGGGCCCGCACCTCGCCGCCGCCCGGGGCGTCGGTCAGGTGCCCTTCCTCGTAGGGCAGCGGATCGGTGCCGAAGAGCTGGGCGATGCCCTGCCGCCCCTCCACCTCGACGAGCAGGGTCCGCCGGCCGCCGGCGGCCAGCCCGAGGGCCAGCGCCGCGGCGACACTGGTCTTGCCCGTGCCGCCCTTGCCCGTCACCACGTGGAGGCGGGCCGGCCACCCGGTGCCGGCGGACTCGGCCGGCCGTTCAGCTGCTGCCACCGGTCGAGCCTACCCAGCCGCCGGGTTCAGGAGACCTCGCAGACCCACCAACCTGTCTTCTGCACCACGGTGAAGCGCAGCTCCTGGTCGGCCACCTTTTCGTCCGCGGTGGTCATGGTGACCTTGGTGGTGACGGTCGCCCGGTCGCCGGTCCGGTTGTCCACCTTCGGAGTCGTCCAGCGGAACCGCGGATTCCGGTACTGCGTCGCGTACTTCCGCACCTCGGCGACCTTATCGGCGATCTTCTTGTCGTCGCGGGCGGCCGAGCAGACGAAGGTGGCCGCCTTCTCGGCGTCCTGGTCCCGGTAGACCGCGGCGAGGAAGCCGTCCACCGCGACGGCCGGCTCCTTCGCGCCCTGGCCCTCCTCGGCCTGGCGGAGGGTGAGGAACGCGGCGGTGCCGCCACCGCCGCAGAGCAGGATCGCCGCGGCCAGCACGATCGAGGCGATCAGCAGTCCGCGCCGCTGCTTCGGCGCCGCCGGGTTCGGGTTCGGGTATGGCGCCGCCGGGTTCGGGTACGGCGCGGCTGGGTTCGGGTACGGCGGGTGGCCGGACGTCGGCGGCGGGGCGAAGGCCCCGGCGGGCGGGATGGCTCCGGGGGGTGGCGTGGCGCCGGCGGGCGGCTCGGGGTGGGCCGGACCGCCGGGCGAGCCGGCTGCGCCACCGATGGGCGGTTGGGTCATGTCTCCCCCCAAGGTGCGGTGCCGTCGCCGCCGATGGCGACCGACGCGTGATCGGGCGTGGCGGGCGAGCGCGGGATGCCCGTCCAGACCGGAAGGGTATCGGTCGGTGGAGGACCGGTCGGTCCCGTGTACCCGGTCGGTCCCCGTACCCCGGTCGGTCCCCGTCGACCCGGACGGGCGCGCGGTCCGCGCACTGGGGCGAACGGGAGAACGCCGTCGCTTCCCCGACCGGACGTCTGTCGCATATGTGACTGAACGTGACCGGCGCTGCGCGTCTCGTTGCCGGGGTCGTCTGCCAGATCCTAGTTTCGTCGCACGCGGGGGCGGACCGCCGGCGAGTCCGAGCCGGACGATGGTGATTTTGAGCAGGTACGACGCCCGGAGGCAAGGCTATGCGCGACGCGGAGGACATCCCTCGAGGCCAGTTCCGCCCCGGTGAGCGGGCGGGACGGCGCGGCGACGCCGACGGGACCGGTACGGGGCTGCCGTTCAACGAACGGTCGTACCGGCCGCCGGTCGAGGTGACTCGCGCGCTGGTCGGGCCCGGTGAGCGGGGCCGGGACGAGGAGGAGCCTGGCTATGTCATCCACCTGCCGGTCCGGGTCGCCGATCTGACCGCGGCGGCCGCGCTGGCCGGCACCGTGGCCACCTCGCTCGGCTTCCTCAGGGAGTTGGACGCCGGCGAGACGACCGTCTCCACCGCGGACGACCAGAACAACCGACACCGGGTCTTCTGCGACCTGCTGCTGCCCGATCGCACCCGGTGCCCCCAGCAGTACGACCACCAGGGCCCCTGCGGCGAGCCACCCACGACGCCCGAGCAGCGTCCCGTGCCCCGGTAGCATCGCCGGATCGTAGGCTGTCCCTGACCGAAGTAATTCAGGCAAGGGAGCCTTCACGCATGCAGAAGTGGGAATACGCCACGGTGCCGCTGCTGGTCCATGCGACCAAGCAGATCCTCGACAACTGGGGCGAGGACGGCTGGGAGCTTGTCTCCGTGGTTCCCGGCCCGAACCCGGAGCAGCTCGTCGCCTACCTCAAGCGGCCGAAGGCGTGAGCGGCATGGCGAACGGACCGTACGCGAAGCTCGCCGAGCTGGGCCTGGCCCTGCCCGAGGTGGTGCCGCCGGTGGCCAGCTACGTGCCGGCCGTCCAGTCGGGGCAGCACGTCTATGTCTCCGGTCAGCTGCCGATGGCGGAGGGCAAGCTGCTCGCCACCGGCAAGGTCGGCGCCGGCGTCTCCGCCGAGCAGGCGAAGGACCTGGCGCAGCGATGCGCGCTGAACGCCATCGCCGCGATCGATTCGCTGGTCGGCCTGGAGAACGTCGTCAAGATCGTCAAGCTGACCGGCTTCGTGGCCAGCGCGCCGGGCTTCACCGGCCAGCCGGGCGTGATGAACGGTGCCTCCGACCTGTTCCTCGCGGTCTTCGGCGAGGCCGGCCGGCACGCCCGCAGCGCCGTCGGCGTCGCCGAGCTTCCCCTCGACGCCCCCGTCGAGGTCGAGGCCATCGTCGAGGTCGCCTGACCCGTCCGCCCTGCTCAGCCCCCGCGATCTTGCGGTTTCGGCCGGCGTAAAAGCCGTGAACGACCACAAACCAGTGGCCTGAACTGCAAGATCGCGGGGAGTGGCGAGCGGGGTCGTACGATCGCTGCCATGGGCGGGCATGTGACCGGCGCAGCGGGGGCCCTCGCGGACCAGCTGCCGGAGTGGGCGACGCTGCTGCGCGCCCCGAACCCGGGGCCGATGACGCTCGACGGCACCAACACCTGGGTGCTGCGCGCCCCCGGCGCGGAGCACGCGGTCGTCGTAGATCCAGGCCCCGCCGACGACGAGCACCTGGCCGCGATCGCGGCGTACGGCCCGGTCGGGTTGGTGCTGATCACCCACGGGCACCCGGACCACACCGAGGGCTCGGCCCGCCTGAGCGAGCTGCTCGGCGGTACGCACGTTCTCGCCGCCGACCCGGCCCACACCATCGGCGGCGAGCCGCTGACCGAGCCCGGCGAGCACTTCGGTGGCTTCGGGCTGGAGATCCGCCTGCTCAACACCCCCGGCCACACCGCCGACTCGGTCTGCTTCCTGGTCGAGCACGGCGACGAGCGGGCGGTGCTCACCGGCGACACCATCCTGGGCCGGGGCACCACCGTGGTCGCCCACCCGGACGGGCACCTGGGTGACTACCTGTCGAGCCTGGAGCTGCTGTCGACGTACCGGGGGGTCCCGGCGCTGCCGGGGCACGGCCCGGCGCTGGCCGACTGCGGCGCGGCGGCCGAGTTCTACCTGGCCCACCGGCGGGCCCGGCTCGACCAGGTCCGCGCCGCGGTGGCCGAGGGGGCCATTACCGCGCCGGAGGTGGTCGCCAGGGTCTACGCCGACGTCGACCGGTCGCTCTGGTGGGCGGCCGAGTGGTCGGTCCGCGCGCAGCTCGAATATCTCGGAGTGGAGCAGCCGTGACCTGCCCGGTGTGCGGAACCGTCGCTGTACCCGGCGCGCGGTTCTGCCACAACTGCGGGGCCGCGCTGCCAGCCGCCGCGACGCTGCCCGCCGCCGAGCGTCGGGTGGTCACCGTGCTTTTCGGTGACCTCTCCGACTTCACCTCCTGGTCGGAGGATCTCGACCCGGAACGGGTCGGCGCGGTCACCGACCGCGTGCTCGCCGCCCTCGCCGGTGCGGTCAAGACCTTCGGCGGGCACGTCGACAAGCTCACCGGCGACGGGATCATGGCCGTCTTCGGGGCGCCCGTCGCGCACGAGGACGACGCCGAGCGGGCGGTCCGGGCCGCGCTCTCCATGCAGCGGGCGGTCCGTCGGGTGCTCGACGACGAGCGCGGCGGCGGCGCGCCGCTCGGCCTGCGGGTCGGGCTGAACACCGGCGACGTGATCGCCGGCATCCAGGCCGCCATCGAGTACACCGTCATCGGCGACACGGTGAACACCGCCGCCCGGCTGGCCGATGCCGCCGCCGTCGGCGCGGTGTACGCCGGGGCCCGCACCTCCGCCGCCGCCCGGCACGTCGCCTCCTGGCGGGCGCTGCGCCCGCTGCGGCTCAAGGGCAAGCGCGAGCCGGTCGAGGCGTACGAGTTGCTGGGTCTCCTGGACGCGCCGGGCACCCGGTCGGGCCTCGGCGACGAGGCGCCCTTCGTGGGCCGGGAGACCGAGATCGGCCGGGTCGCCGGCCGGCTCGCCGAGGTGATCGACCGGAGCGAGCCCCGGGTGCTGCTGATGACCGCCGAGGCGGGGATCGGCAAGTCCCGGTTCGCCGCCGAGGTGGAACGCCTCGCCGCCGGCTACGACGTCGGCGCGGGCCGGTACGCCGCACACACCGGTGCCCGGGTGCTCTCCGTGCGCTGCGCCGCCTTCGGGGAGCGGCGCCGGCTGGCCCCCCTCGCCGACCTGGTCCGGGCCGCGGTCGGCCTGCCCAACGACGCCTCCACCGCACTCACCCGCCCGGCGGTCGAGGAGCGGCTGCGCCGGCTCGGGCAGCGGCTCGGCCGGCTCCCCGGCGACCTGCCCCCGCTCGCCGTCGACCAGCTCCTCGCGCTGCTCGGGTACGCCGAGCTCCCGGCCGCCGGCGAGAACGGCGACTGGAACGCCGCCGCCCCGCCATCGGACGCCGAGGCGGTGCCGAACGCGGTCGCCGACCTACTCAGCGTGCTCGCCGTCGAGGCGCCCCTGGTGATCGTGGTGGACGATCTGCACGACGCCACCGCCGAGACGATCAACGCGCTCGGGTTGACCCTGTCCCGGCTGACCGGCCCGGTGCTGGTGCTGCTGCTCGGCCGCCCCGAGCTGGTGCGGACCGCCGGCGCGCTGACCCGGGTCGCGGACGCCGAGGTGCACGCGCTGCCCCCGCTGCGCGGCGCGGACGCGGCCCGGCTGCTCACCAGCTACCTCGGCGGCGGCAAGCTGTCGCAGGCCGACGCCGACCGACTGCTCGCCACCGCGCAGGGCAACCCCTTCTACCTGGCCGAGCTGGTCACCCTGCTGATGGAGCGTGGGGCGCTGACCCCCGGCCCGGACCGGAACCCCCCGGTCGGCTGGCGGCTCGCCCCCGGCTCGCTGGGCAGCCGGCTGCTCTCCCGGGACCTGGCCGCCGTGCTCGCGGCGCGTATCGACGCGCTGCCGCCGGACGCCCGGTCGGTGCTGCGGGACGCCGCGGTGATCGGTGACACCGTGCCGGCCGGCGCGCTGGAGGCGCTCCGTGAGCAGCGCGTCGGGCGGGACGGCCGGCCGGCGGCGGTGGCCGCGGTCGAGCTGGACCGGGCCGTGGACGAGCTGCTGCAACGCCGCATGCTGCACCGCATCCGCACCGGGTATGCGTTCGCCACCCCGCTGATGCGGGAGGCCGCGTACGCCGGGGTGAGCAAGGCGGAGCTGGCCGAGCGGCACGCCGTACTGGCCCGCTGGGCCGCAGCGGAGAGCGCCGACGCCGCCGCGCCCCCGGCCGGCGGGTTCACCGAGACCGCCCGGGACGACTTCGTCGCCGAGCACGTCGAGCGGGCCGCCGCGCTCGCCGACGCGGTGAAGCTGCGTCCCGACGCGCCGGCCCGTGCGGTGGCCCCGCTGGGCGTGGCCGCGCTCGGCCGGGCCGCCCGCCGGGCGCTGCGTTCCGGGGAGCCGGCCCTGGCCGTCGAGCACGCCGAACGGGCCGCCGAGCTGGCCCGGGACGGACTGCCGCTGGCTGACCAGGTGGTGCACGCCCGGGCACTGCTCCAGATCGGACGCCCGAACGACGCGCTCGCCTCGGCCGAGAAGATCGCGGCCAACGCCGGGGACGCGGCGGCCACCCGGGCCAGTGCGCTGCTGCTCGCCGGGCAGGCCCACCAGACTGTGGGCGACGCTGACCGGGCGGTGCGCTGCTGGCAGGAGTCGTTGCAGGTGGCCACGGCGGCCGAGCTGCCGGCGATGCGCGCCTCGGCGATGCGCCGGCTCGGCATGGCCGACTTCATCGCCGGCCGGCTGGGGCAGGCCAGCAGCCGACTGGCCGCCTCCTACCAGCTGAGTCTCTCCGCCGGGGATCCGCGCGGGCAGGCGTGGTCGTTGCAGAACCTGGCGTGGGTGACCACCACCCGGGGCGACTTCGCCGGCGCGGACGCCGTGCTCGGCCGGGCCGCCCGGCTCTTCGCCGAGCTGGGGGACCCGTACGGGCGGGCCTGGCTGCGCGGCACCACCGCCTTCGCCCGGCTGCTCGACGGTCGGCTGCGGGAGGCCTCCCGGCTGGCGCGGGTGTTCCTGCCGTTCGGGGAACGGGTCGGCGAGGCCTGGGCGGTCGGCACGCTCCGGGCGGTCGAGGCGTACGCCACCGCCGAACTGGGCGAGCTGGCCGAGGCCGACCGGGGGGCGCGCCGGGCGTACCGGGAGTTCGCCGAGGTCGGCGACGACTGGGGGCAGGGGTTCGCGCTGGTCGTCCGCGGGGTGGTGGCGCGTGGGCTGGGTGCGCCCGAGCACGCCGCGGACCTGCTCACCGACGCGCTCGGGTATGCCAACCGGACGTCGCACCCGTTGCTCACCGGGATGGCCGGCACGCTGCGCGGGTTCGTGGCCCTGGAACTGGGCGACAGCGAGACCGCCGAGCGGGACGCCCGGTCGGTGCTGACCACCGTCGAGCCGCACAACCCGCAGGCTCCCGCCCAGGTGGGGCCCCGGGTGCTGCTCGCCATGGCCCGGCTCGCCGCCGGTGATTCGGCGACCGCGGTGGGGCTGCTCGCCCCGGTCGCCACCGCCGCCGCCCACACCCCGTCGCTGCTCTTCTCCCGCCGCCAGACGATGGCCCGGTACGCGTCCGCGCTGCTCGCCCACGGCCAGCATGAACAGGCGCTGGACTGGGCACAGCGCGCCGTGGCCACCCCGGCCGAGGACGTCCGCAGCCAGGTGATCGGGGCCTGCGTACTGGCCGAGGCGCTGGCCGCCTGCGCCCGCCCGGCCGAGGCGCTGGCCAGCGCCGAGGAGGCGGTCCGCCTGGCGTACGCCACCGAGCAGTGCGGCGAGCGCCCCGCAGCCGACGCCCTCTACACCCGCCTCGCCACCTGACCCGTCCCGCGGGGTGCCCTCAAGATCCGCACAGATTCGCGGAAGACGTGGCCATTTCGCGTCGTGAGGTAGCACTTTCCGTGAACCCGCGGTCACGAGTTGGCGGGAGTGGGCAGGTTTGGCGGTTTCGGGGATATGGGCGACGGGGAGTGGCGGCTAGCCTCGGTGGCCGAGGAGGCCGTCCACGGCGACGGTCGCGGGTGGGGAGGACACATGAGACTGCCGCGTTCGGGTGCCGGCTGGACGATGGCGGTCTTCGGGGTCCTGGCGCTGGTACTCGGCGCGCTCGGGCTGATCTGGCCGGAGGCCCAGCTACGCATGCTGGGCTTCGAGATTCCGGCCGAGCGTGCCCCGGGCGACTACACCGGCACGTTCCTCACCGCGTCCTCGATGGCCTCGTTCAACATGGGGGTCTACTACCTGCTCGCCGCCGCCACCGAGTGGCGGCCGTTCTTCCGGTTCACGGTCTGGTTCCGGCTGGTGACGTTCACTGTCTTCAGCATCGCGGTGCTCTCCGACGTGGCTCCGGGCCGGTTCTTCGGGGTGGCCGCCTGGGAGGGGCTTGGTGCCGTGGCGACGGCCGTCGGCCTCTGGTGGGATGCCCGCCGGGCGGCCGGCGACGGTACGCCGGACGACACCACCGCCGGGGCGGGCTCCGTGCCAGCGGCTGACACGGTGCACTGAGCGACCGGGATCGTTGGGTATTTTCGAGCCGTGACCGAGACCCCGCCCGGCGCCCTGCGGCTGCCCATCGTGCCCGGTCTAACCGATTTGGAAGTGTTTGCCCGCGGCGGCTACGCCACCGTCTACCGGGCCACCCAGATTTCGGTGGGGCGCGAGGTCGCGGTCAAGGTGGAGAATCGCACGCTGGACAGCGATCGGGACCAGGCGCGCTTCCTGCGCGAGGCGCGGGCCGCCGGCAAGATGTCCTCTCATCCGCACGTGGTCGACCTCTTCGACGTCGGGGTCACCGTCGACCAGCATCCCTACCTGATCATGGAGCTCTGTGACGGGACGTACGCGGAGCGGATGCGTACCTCGCCGCTGGGCCCGGTGGAGGCCCGCGACCTCGGCGTCAAGATCGCCGACGCGCTCGCCCACTCGCACGCGGCCGGGGTGCTGCACCGGGACGTCAAGCCGGCCAACATCCTCTACTCCCACTTCAACCCGGCGGTGCTGGCCGACTTCGGGCTGGCGGTGCTGGCCGAGGTGCGCGACGCCTCGGTCACCCTGGAGGTGCTCACCCCGGCGTACGCGCCGCCGGAGATGTTCAACAACAGTCCGCCGACGCCGGCGGTCGACGTCTACGCGCTCTGCGCCACCCTCTACGCGGTGATGCACGGCCGGCCGCCGCGCTGGCAGTCGGAGCGCAACCCGAGCCTGGTCACCGTGCTGGAGATGTTCAACCAGCCGATCCCCGGCCTACCCGGGGTGCCCGACGAGCTGATCGACGTGCTGCGGTTCGGCATGGCCAACGACCCGGGGGAGCGCCCGTCGGCCGTCGAGCTGGGTGGCATGCGCGCCGCGCTCCCGCTCGATCCGGGCGTCTCCCCGGTCGGCGGCGTACCGTTTTCCGGCGCCCCGGCACGCCTGGGCGGGCCGTACGTCGTGGGCCGGACGGGGCAGCCGGCGCCGCGCCCGCCCACGGAGGACGACCCGACCGCGCCCGCGCGTGACCGGCGGTGGCCGCGTCGCTGGTTCCTCGGCGGCTTGGGGGTGCTCGCGTTGGCCGCCTCCGCCGGCGCGGGAGCCTGGCTCGCCAGCGGTTTGCCGGGCCTGGAGCCGCCGACGCCGGTGGTCAGCGAAATCGCCGATCCGACCGGGTTGAAGGCCCTGCCGGGCTGCGCGGCCGGGGGCGTACGCCTGCCGACGGGTGCCCGCTGCGCGTCCGAGCTGGAGTGTTTCGGGCCGGTACGGCTGCGCCGCGACCGGGCCGAGGCGACCCGGGTGCCGTGCGACGGCCGGCACACCTGGGAGACGTACGCCGTGGGCGACCTGCCCGCGACGCTGACCGGGGCGGGTCACGCGGTGGTGGTCGCCGACCCGGCCGTCCAGCAGGTCTGCAACGTCCGCACCTTCCGGCTGGTCAGCGGCATCGACGAGGCGGCCGGCTGGAACCTCGAGGTGTTGCCCCCGTCCGGGACGGACATGGACCGTAGCTACCGTTGCCTGGCCGGACAGGGCGTGGACGCGCTCGCCGTGCCGACCATCACCGGTCGCTGAGCCCGGGCGTCTTCCGCTGCTGCCGGTCCGCACCGCGTACCCGGCGGGTGCCAGAGGGCGAAACGTGTCGAGCAAGAAAACTTCGTACATCAGTCGGCAATTTGTCCTGCTGATCTGCGTTTGACGGGCGACCGCCGTTGTCGGTGATCCCTAGAGTGACGGGGGTCGAGGTGTCCTCGACCGACCCGTTCCCCACCGGAAGGCGTCCACATGCCACGTGCAATCCGGTCCCTGGCCGCAACAGGGATAGCCGGCATCGTCCTCGCCGGATCAGCGATCGCGCCCGCGGCCGCGGCACCGGCCCGCGTCCCGCAGCCGCCCGCCTCCGACCGGACCAGCGCCGTCCAGGCCCGCCGGGTCGACCGCGTGCCAACCCCGAAACTCCACTGGTACGGCTGCTACGGCTACGCCCAGTGCGCCACCGTCCGGCTGCCGCTCGACTACGACAAGCCGAAGGGCGCCACCACCGAGGTCGCGGTGCTGCGGGTCAAGGCCCGCGACCAGAAGCACAAGATCGGCAGCCTCTTCCTCAACCCGGGCGGCCCGGGCGGCTCGGGCACCGGCTTCGCGCTCGTCGCGCCGTACTTCCTCGGCGACGACCTGCTCGACCGCTTCGACATCGTCGGTGTGGACCCGCGCGGCGTCGCTGCCAGCGACAACATCAAGTGCTTCCGTTCGGTGCGGGACCAGACGAAGGCGTACGCCGGGCTTGACATGGCCTTCCCGTGGACCAAGGCCGAGGAGAAGGCGTACATCGCGTCGTCCAAGGCAGTCGGCAAGGGGTGCTCCACCACCGGCAAGCCGCTGACCGGCGCGGCGTCCACCGCCGAGGTGGCCCGGGACCTGGACGTGCTGCGCCGCGCGGTCGGCGACAAGAAGCTCAACTACCTGGGCTTCAGCTACGGCAGCGCACTGGGCCAGTACTACGCCAACATGTTCCCGGACCGGGTCCGCGCCCTCGTGATCGACGGCGTGCTCAACCCGAACGCCTGGGTCGGCCAGGGCAAGGCCCGCAACCAGCTCCAGGAGACCCGGCTGCGCAGCGCCGAGGGGGCGCACAAGGCGCTGCACGAGATTCTGGTCCGCTGCGCGAAGGTCGGCGCGGCGAAGTGCGAGCTGGCGTCCGCCGGCAACCCGGTCGCCGCGTACGAGACGGTGGCGAAGCGGCTGCGCAAGAAGCCGGTGGTGATCAACGATCCCTACGGAGGCTCGTTCACGGTCAGCTACGCCGACTTCGTCGGCGCGTCCCTCGGTGCGCTCTACAGCCCCTACGGTTGGCAGGACATCACCGACATGACCAAGGATCTGCTGGTGGCGACCGGCCCGGCCCCCGCCGCGCCGGCCCGAGCCCAGGCCCACACCGCCCTGGCCCAGCGCGCCGCGAAGGCCCGGAAGCAGCGCGGCTACGACTTCCCGTACGACAACGGGCTGGAGACGTTCCTGACGGTGGACTGCACCGACGCGTACCACCCGAAGAACGCCACTGCCTGGCCGGCGCTCGCCGCGGCGGAGGACAAGCGTTCCCCGTACTTCGGTCGGCTCTGGGCCTGGGGCACCGCGCCCTGCGCCCGCAGCACCTGGAAGGTGCGCGACGAGGACGCCTACACCGGCCCGTTCAACCGGCGTACCAGCGCTCCGGTGCTGGTGGTCGGCAACTACTGGGACCCGGCGACCAACTACCGGGGCGCGGTCAGCTCGGCGGCGCTGCTGCCGAACAGCCGGCTGCTCAGCAGCGACAGTTGGGGGCACACCGCGTACGGCACCTCGGAGTGCGCGACCGGCGCGATCGACGCGTACCTGCTGAAGGTGAAGCTGCCGGCGCGGGGCACCGTGTGCACCGGTGACGCCCAGCCGTTCGTGGCTGTGCCCGAGTGGCCGGACGCGCGGGCGACCGTGTCGAAGAGCGCCCTCGCCCAGCGGGGTGCGCCGCGCCGGGGCGAGCCGAAGCGACTCCCGCCGGTCGTCGCACCGCTGCCGGTGCTCGGCACGCTGGCCGTCCGCTGAGGACCCCGGGGTACGGCGGGTGATCGGGCACCCGCCGTACCCCGGGCCGGCCAGCGGGTGCCCGGGGTTGCGCTCAGGCGGCTACCCTGAGTGCCCCCTCCTCGTACCTGTCAGCGAGGTCGCCCATGAACGACGTCTCCCGCCGGCACCGGCTCCGATCCGTCGCCACCACGCTCGCGGTGGCGCTGACCCTGACCCTGGCCGCCGCGGCGGGCTGCGACAACCGCCAGAAGCCTGCGCTGCCGTCGGTCCTCGACAAGCTGCGTGAGTCGCACATCGACGATCAGCCCAAGATCAAGATCGGGGTGTCCACCACCGAGCCGCTGATGGGCGAGCTGCGCGACGGCAGGCACAGCGGCTTCGACGTGGAGATCGCCCGCTACATCGCCGCATCGCTCGGCTTCGAGGGCGACCAACGGATCGAGTGGAAGTCACTGGACACCGAAGGCCGCATTCCGGCCCTGCAGGCCGGCACGGTTGACCTGGTCGTGTCCGGCTTCTCGATGACCGAGGAGCGCAAGAAGCTGGTCAGCTTCGCCGGACCGTACTTCGTCACCACACAGGAGGTGATGGTGCCGAAGCGGCTCAAGGACCGCATCCGCACCATCGAGGACCTCCGTAAGCCGGAGTACCGGATCTGCACCAGCGGCGGCTCCACCACCGAGACCGAACTGGAGAAGCACGGCGTCAAGACGTACGTGGCGAAGGAGGTCGGCGACTGCGTCGAGGGCATCCGGAAGGACCGCTACGACGCGGTGAGTTCGGACGAGACGATCCTCGCCGGCTTCCTCTCCCGGTATCCCACCGAGTTCGAGATCGTCGACATGCCGTTCGGCACCAGCGAGCTGCTCGGCATCGGCGTACCGATCGGCGACCCGGCGCTGCGCGACCTGGTCGCGTTCTTCCTGCAGAAGAGCTACCTGGAGGGGCGAAAGAACAACAGCAGCCCCTGGCTCACCGCCTACAACCACAGCCTGGGGCCCTGGCTGAAGGAGGACCGGTCGCAGCCGCAGCCGCTGGACGTCCCCAAGCTCGTCGACTTCGACGACAAGGCACCCCGGCGATGAGCGCGCAGGCGGCGACCGCCCCGGAGCAGACGGGTCCGGTCCCGCCCGTCCCCGCCGGCGGCGACCAGGCCGAACGGCGGGCCCGCGCCAGCCAGTCGTTCTGGACGGCGGTGGTCGGCGTTCCGGCGATCTTCTCCGTGCTCCGCCTGGGCGTCGAGGCCGGCGGGGAACTGCAGACCACCCTGCTGCTCGTCGCCAACGTCGGCACGGTCAACCTGCTCGCCGGGTTCCTCACCACGGCCGCCCGACTGCTCTCCGCCGGACTGGTCGCGGTGTTCGCGCTCGGCGCGGTGCTCCAGGTCAGCGTGGAACGGATGCCGCCGGGTGTCCGCCGTCCGCTCTTCGCCCGCTGGCTGGACATCACCCCGGCCTGGTTCGCCGGGGCCAGCTTCCTGCTGGCCGTGGTCACCTGGCCGCTGCTCTACCTGCCGCTGCTCGTCCCGGCGTTCGCGGCGGCGTTCCAGCTCAGCCCGGAGCGGCTGCACGAACAGGTGATGCCCCGCGTGCTGCTGCTCTCCGCCGGCTTCACCGGGTACCTGTGGCTCCTCGCGCCAACCCTGAAGGACGGCTGGCAGCAGCGGGAGTGGCTCGCGATGGTGCTGCTCGTCGTACCGCCGGTGCTGGCCCTGTTCGTCACCGGGCCGCTGCCGGCGGCGGTGATCCGGCCGCTGGCCCCGGTGACCGAGGCGGCGGTGCTGGCCACCCTGGTGTGGGCCGCGCTGCCGGTGATCAGCACCCCGGTGTTGCCGCTCACCGTCACGACGATCGAGTCGACGCCGGGCGTGAGCGAGGACGTCCGCGGCCACGTGGTGACCGTGGACGACGTCAACGTCGTGCTGCTCCAGGAGCGCGGCGGCGTCCGCTACGTGCCGGTCGGCCAGGTACAGGCCCAGGTGCTCTGCCCGAGCGAGGAGGAACTGCCCCGCCGGCAGCTGCGCATCCACGACTTCCATGTCGAGGACTCGCTGTTGGAGGGGCTGGGCCGGCGGGTCCGCCCGGTGCACCGCATCGACGCCGCCTGCCGCGCCGTCCGCTGACCGGCGAGGGGAAGTCGTCGGAACACGGGTGTGGGGCGGGATTGTCCTGTCCGGCCCTATGCCTTGCTGTTCAGTCGTCGGCCATGACGCCAGCCTGCCGTAGCAGGGTGCGGATCCACTCCCGCGACAGGCCGGTGGTCGCCACCAGGTCACGCATCCGCGTGCCGGCCTTGGCCTCGACGACGATAGCTTCAGCCAGCTCCTGGCGGGCCTGCCGCAGGCTGTCCTGGCTATCCCTCAGCGCCACCTTCGCCGCGTCGACGGCCTGTTGCGCCGCACGATACGTCGCAGACGCGGAGGCGAGATCCTGGGCCACGAGCGTCACCCTGTCACACGCCTGATCTTGGCCAGCCATCAGCCGCAGAGCTGGCCAACAACGCATGGAATGCCTGGCCAAGAAGGCGTACGGTTACGGGCGAGCCACGAAAGCGGAACCCCGCCGTGACATCACCGCAACGGGGGCCCTTGATCGGACGATAGAGGTCCAACCCATGCGCACCCCACCTATCGCCCCTCGCCGTCGTGGATGGCGACAGCGGCCGTGACGTGATCCTGTCCCTCGGGCAGGGTCGCGTGTTGTCCTATCAGATCCGGCGGCTGCTGGACCTCAACAGGGGCAACCCCGGTATCAGAGGGCAGAGCCGATAGACGCGATCTCGGAAAGAAACTGCCCTTCCCGGGGCCGTTTCCGTCCAAGATCTCCACAATGGCCTCAGTAGGACTTTTCCTGGTTGAGGACGTGTTGGGCGACGAAGTTGAGGATCATCTCGCGGCTGACCGGGGCGATCCGGCCCGCCCGCACCGCGCCGAGCAGCGTGGCCACGCCGTACTCGGTGGTCATGCCGGCCCCGCCGAGCGCCTGCACGGCGGTGTCCACGGCGAGTGCGGCGGCCTCGCCGGCCGCGTACTTGGCCATGTTGGCGGAGACGCCAGCTTCCAGGTCGCGGCCCGTGTCGTAGAGGGTGGCCGCCTTGTGGATCATGAGGCGGGCCAGTTCCACCTGGACGGCGGCGTGCGCGAGGGGGTGGGACACGCCTTGGTGCGAGCCGATGCTCCGGCCGCCCCACACCTTGCGGGTGGCGATGTACTCGCTGGCCCGCTTGATCGCGTATCGGCCGGTGCCGGCGCTCATCGCGGCGACCGTGATCCGTTCCGGGTTCAGCCCGGAGAAGAGGGCCGGCAGCCCGGCGTCCAGGGATTCGCCGACCAGCGCGCCGGCGGGCAGCCGGACGTCGTCCAGGTAGAGCAGGAACTGGTTCTCCGGGGAGAGGATCTCCATGTCCAGCTTGGACCAGATCAGTCCGGGGGCGTCGGCCGGCACGATGAACAGCGCCGGCTTCAGCTTCTGCGGAGCGACGTCCCCTGAGCCGGCATTGCCGTCTCCGACGGCGACGCGGGCCACCACCAGTATGTGCTGCGCCTCATCGACCCCGGAGATGTAGCACTTGCGGCCGGAGAGCAGCCAGTCGTCGCCGTCCCGGCGGGCCACCGTGCGGAGCCGGTGGAAGTTCGAGCCGGACTCCGGCTCGGTGATCGCGAAGACGATCTTCTGGGAGCCGTCGGCGAGGCCGGGCAGGTGGCGCTTGCGCTGTGCCTCGGTGCCATGTTTGTTGATCACGGTGGCGGCGATGGCGGGGGAGACCACGAGCAGCAGCAGCGGGCAGCCGGCCCCGGCCAGTTCCTCGCAGACGAGGGCCAGTTCGGTGATGCCGCCGCCCCCGCCGCCGTACTCGGTGGGGATGTTGACGCCGAGGTAGCCGAGCCGGCCGGCCTCGTGCCACAGCTCGGTGGTGTGCTCGCCGGCCTTCGCCTTCGCCACGAAGTAGTCGTGGCCGTACCGGCGGCCCAGCGTCCGGACGGCGTCGCGGAGCTGCTCCTGCTCGGGAGTGAGGTCGAAGTTCATCGCGGTTCCTCCTCGGGGGTGACCACGGCCAGCACGGCCCCGGCGTCGACCTGGCCGCCGGGCGGCACCGGCAGCTCGGTGACCATGCCGTCGGCCGGGGCGAGCACGGGGTGTTCGAGCTTCATCGCCTCCAGGGTCAGCAGCAGGTCACCGGCGGCGACCCGCTGGCCGACCTCGACGTACACCCGGGCGACCGTGCCGGGCAGCGGCGCGAGCAGCGACCCGGCCGCCGGCTCCGCGGCGGTCAGCGGGAAGCGTGGTAGCACGGTGAGGCTCGCCGCCCCGTCCGGGCCGTCCACGAAGACCGCCGACCCCACCCGGTGTACGCGGAACACCCGCCGCACCCCTGCCACGTCGAGCACGACCCGGTCCGGGGCGGCCTCGACGAGTGCCACGGCCGGCACCGAGCACTCGGCCAACGCACCCGCGCGGTCCAGCCGGTAGCGGACCTCGATCACGCCGTCCGGGCCGGTGAAGCGGGTGACCTGCGGGAACGCCGGCACGTTGCGCCAGCCCGAGGGCAGGCCCGCGAGGACCGGAGCGGCGGCCCGGCGGTCGGCTGCCGAGGCGAGCGCGGCGGCCAGCGCGAACAGGGGGAGTTGGTCGCCGGGGAGCAGCGGGGCGAAGACCTCGGGGTGCCGGTCGAGGAAGCCGGTGTCGATCTCGACAGCGCCGAACTCCCGGCTGCGCAGCACCCGGACCAGCAGGTCCCGGTTGGTGGCGACGCCGTGCAGCTCGGCCCGGGCGAGCGCCCCGGCCAGGGCCCGGGCCGCCTCGGCGCGGGTCGGTGCCCAGGCGACCAGCTTGGCGAGCATCGAGTCGTAGTGGACGCTCACCGCCGAGCCGTCCACCACGCCGGAGTCGAGCCGGAGCCCGTGAAGCGGAGCGAACTCCCCGGCCACTCCCGGGACCGAGAACCGGTGCAGGACCCCCGTCGCCGGTCGATGGCCCTGGGCCGGGTCCTCGGCGCAGAGCCGTACCTCGATCGCGTGGCCGTCGGTCGGCGGGGTGGCCGCCAGCGGCAGCGGCTCGCCCTCGGCGACCAGCAGTTGCAGCCGGACCAGGTCCAATCCAGTGATCAGCTCGGTGACCGGGTGCTCGACCTGGAGGCGGGTATTCATCTCCAGGAAGAAGACCTGCCCGTCGGGGGCGAGCAGGAACTCGACCGTTCCCGCTCCGACGTAGTCGACCGCGCGGCCGGCCGCCACCGCCGCCTCGTGCAGCCGCTGCCGCACCTGCGGCGGGACCACCCCGGGCGCCTCCTCGACGATCTTCTGGTAGCGGCGCTGGATCGAGCACTCGCGTACCCCCAGGGCCACCACCGTGCCGTAGGTGTCGCCGAAGATCTGCACCTCGACGTGCCGGCCGTGCTCGACGTACCGCTCGACGAAGACCGTGCCGTCGCCGAACGCGGCGGCCGCCTCGCGGCGCGCGGCGGCGACGGCCCCGGCGAGCCCGGCGGCGTCGCGGACCATGCGCATGCCCCGCCCGCCGCCGCCCGCCGCCGCCTTGACCAGCACCGGGAAGTCGGTCACCTGGTCGGCGTCGGTCCAGGTGGGCAGCATCGGCACGCGCGCGTCGGCGAGCAGCGCCTTCGCCGCCAGCTTGTCGCCCATCGCGGCGATCGCCTTGGCGGACGGGCCCACCCAGGTCAGCCCCGCCTCGGTCACCGCCGCGGCGAACTCGGCATTCTCGGCGAGGAAGCCGTAGCCCGGGTGGACGGCGTCCGCGCCGGCCCGGCGGGCCGCGTCGAGGACCAGGCCGATCCGCAGGTACGTCTCGGCCGGCGTGTTCCCGGGCAGGCGTACGGCCTGGTCGGCCTCGGCGGCGAAGGGCGCGCCGGCGTCCGCGTCGGAGTGCACGGCGACCGTCTCGACGCCGAGCGCGCGGCATGTGGCGAAGATCCGGCGAGCGATCTCGCCCCGGTTGGCCACCAGTAGTCGGTTGATCACGGGCGCTGCACCTGCCTTTCGTTCGCGACTGCGGGACTCTGCTTCGCTGCGTTCCTCGCGCTCACGGTTACATCCGGAAGACGCCGAAGCCGTCGGCGCCCTTGACCGGTCCGTTGTGGATCGCCGACAGGCAGAGCCCGAGGACGGTACGGGTGTCCCGGGGGTCGATCACGCCGTCGTCGTAGAGCCGGCCGGAGAGGAAGAGCGCCCCGGACTGGGACTCGATCTGCTGCTCGACCATCGCCCGCATCGCGGCGTCGGAGTCCTCGTCGTAGTCCCGGCCCCGGGCGGCGGCGGCCTGCCGGGCCACGATGGAGAGCACCCCGGCGAGCTGCGCCGGACCCATCACCGCCGACTTGGCGTTCGGCCAGGTGAACAGGAACCTCGGCTCGTACGCCCGGCCGCACATGCCGTAGTTGCCGGCGCCGTACGAGGCCCCCAGGTTGACCGTCAGGTGCGGCACGGTCGAGTTCGACACCGCATTGATCATCAGGGCGCCGTGCTTGATGATGCCCCGCTGCTCGTACTCGGTGCCGACCATGTAGCCGGTGGTGTTCTGCAGGAAGACCAGCGGGGTGTCGGCGGCGTTGGCGAGCTGGATGAACTGGGCCGCCTTCTGCGCCTCCTCGCTGAACAGCACGCCCCGGGCGTTGGCCAGCACGCCGACCGGCCACCCGTGCAGCTCGCCCCAGCCGGTGACCAGCGCGCCGCCGTAGCTCGGCTTGAACTCGTCGAACTCGCTGCCGTCGAGTACCCGGGCCAGCACCTCGCGGGGGTCGAAGGGCACCTTGAGGTCGGCGCTGGCGACGCCGAGCAGCTCCTCCGGGTCGTACCTCGGCGGCTGCGGGTACGCGGTGCGCGGCGGCGGCCCCTGCTTGCGCCAGTTGAGCCGGCGTACGCACTGACGAGCCAGCCGGAGGCCGTCCCGCTCGTCCTCGGCGAGGAAGTCGGCCAGGCCCGACCTGGTGGCGTGCATGGCCGCCCCGCCCAGCGACTCGTCGTCGGTGACCTCGCCGGTGGCCATCTTCACCAGCGGCGGCCCGGCCAGGTACACCTGGGACCGGTCCCGGATCATGATGGTGTAGTCGGACATCCCCGGGAGGTACGCGCCGCCGGCGGTGGCGTTGCCGAAGACCACGCTGATCGTGGGGATCCTCGCCGCGGAGAGCCGGGTCAGGTCGCGGAACACCCGGCCGCCCGGGATGAAGATCTCCGCCTGGGTGGGCAGGTCCGCGCCGGCCGACTCGACCAGGTTGACCATCGGCAGCCGGTTGGCCAGGGCGATCTCGCCGGCCCGCCGGGTCTTCGCGAGGGACCACGGGTTGACCGCGCCGCCGCGTACGGTCGGGTCGTTGGCGACGATCAGGCACTCCACGCCCTCTACCACCCCGATGCCGGTCACCACACTGGCGCCGACCGGGAAGTCGGTGCCGTACCCGGCCACCGGCGACAGCTCCAGGAACGGGCCGTCCGGGTCGAGCAGCAGCTCGATCCGCTCCCGGGGGAGCAGCTTGCCGCGCCGGTGGTGCCGGGTCACGTACTTCTCTCCGCCGCCGGCGCGGGCCTGGTCGAGCGCGGCCTCCAGCTCGGCGAGGCGTTCCAGCAGGGCGTCCCGATTGGCCCGGAAGGCCGGCGAGGACGGGTCGAGCGCGCTGTCCAGCGTGGTCACAGCGGCCTTCTTCGTTCGTGACTGCGGGGCTCGCAGACCCGGCTCACTCCTCGCACTCACAGGCCGATGCCCTTCGCGATGATCTCGTTCATGATCTCGGTGGTGCCGCCGCCGATGCCGAGGATCCGGGCGTCCCGGTAGTGCCGCTCCACCTCGGCCTCGCGCAGGTAGCCGAAGCCGCCGTGCAGTTGCAGTGCCGCGTCGACCACGAAGTCGCAGGCGGCCACGGCCACGTTCTTCGCCATCGCCACCTCGGTCACCACCGGCTGGCCGGCGACTACCCGCTCGGCCACCTCGTGCACGTACGCCCGCGCCGCCTCGGCCCGGGTGTGCATCTCGGCCAGCCGGTGCCGGATCAGCTGCCGGCTGGCCAGCGGCCGGCCGAACGTGGACCGGTCCCGGCACCAGCGGACCGCCAGCTCGACGCAGCGCTGCGCGGTCGCGTACGCGCTCGTGGCCAGGGAGAGCCGCTCGGTCGCGAAGTGCTGCATGATCATCAGGAAGCCCGTGTCCTCCGGGCCGATCTGGTTTGCCACCGGCACGCGTACGTCCGTGAAGGACAGCTCGGCCGTGTCCGAGCAGTGCCAACCCAGCTTCTCCAGCCGTCGGCCCACGGTGAAGCCGGGCGTGCCCTTCTCGATCGCCAGCAGGCTGAGTGAACCGGAGCCGGGAAAGTCGGTGCAGACGGCGGTGGTCACGAAGTCGGCCCGGACCCCGCTGGTGACGTACGTCTTCGACCCGTTCACCAGGTAGTGGTCGCCGTCCCGGCGGGCGCAGGTGCGGATGCCCGCCACGTCGGAGCCGCCGTCCGGCTCGGTGATCGCCAACGCGCCGATCATCGTCCCGCCGAGGGTCGGCCGGACGTACCGGTCGATCAGGTCGTCGTCCCCGGAAGCCACCATGTGCGGCAGCGCGATGCCGTGCGTGAACAGCGCCGCGACCAGGCCCGACGAGCCGCCCGATCGGATGATCTCCTCGGTGACCACAATCGAGTCGAGCAGGTCGCCGCCGCTGCCCCCGACCTTCTCTGGAAAGCCGATGCCGAGCAGTCCGATCTTCGCGGCGGTCTCGTGCAGCGACCGGGGCACCTCGCCGGCCCGCTCCCAGTCGTCGAGGTGGGGCAGCACCTCCCGGATCACGAAGGCCCGGGTCAGCTCGCGGAGCTGCCGGCGTTCCGGGGTGTCCACGATGGTCATCGGCGTACCTCCCCGACGTTCGACGGGCCGGCGGGCAGGTCCGCCGGCAGGTCCGCCATCCGGGAGCGGAGCAGCTCACCGAGCGCCTTGGCCTGCGGGTCGAAACGGGTGGAGGCGGCCACCCCCGCCCCGAGCAGCCCCCGGATCACGAAGTTGACCGCGCGCAGGTTCGGCAGCTCGTACCGCTCGACGGCCAGCGGGGCGGTCTCCGGCAGCAGCTCGGCCAGCCGTTCGACGGTGAGCCAGTTGCGCAGCCAGGCCCAGGTCGCGTCGGTCCGGGCCCAGACGCCGAGGTTGGCGTCCCCGCTCTTGTCCCCCGAGCGCGCCCCGACCAGCTCGCCCAACGCGCCCCGCCGGGTCGGGTGCAAGGAGGGGCCCCTTGTTAACGGATTCTGTTGTATAGGGGGCCCCGGCAAACACCTGCGGGGCGGGGGAGGGATCGGCAGGCGGGTGCCGTCGGGCAGCACGGCGACGTGCGCGACCGCGTCCTGCGGCACCGTGTCGGCGGTGAAGACCCCGTAGGGCGTCGCGTCGCCGGGCGGGGTGGTCAGGGTGCAGCCCGGGTAGGAGGCCAGCGCCAGCTCCACAGCGGCCGCCGAGAAGGCCCGCCCGGCCCGCGCCCGGTCACCGTCCCGCAGGTGTACGTGCAGCAGCGCGCTCGCCGCCTCGGTGTCGGCGGCGTCCGGATGGTCGGTCCGGGCCAGCACGAACTCCAGCCCCTCCTTGCCGACCGCCTCCTCGAGCTGGGCCCGGACCAGGGCCGCCTTGGCCGGGATGTCCAGCCCGCAGAGCACGAACGTCATCGAGTTGCGGAAGCCGCCAAGGTTGTTGACGCCCACCTTGAGCGTCGGCGGCGGGGGCGTGCCCAGGGCCCCGCTGACCCGTATCCGGTCCGGGCCGTCCTGGCTCAACCGCACCGTGTCCAGCCGGGTCACCACGTCCGGCCCGAGGTACGCCGGCCCGTCCACCTCGTACAACAGCTGGGCGGTGACGGTCTCGACGGTGACCGCGCCCCCGGTGCCCGCGTGTTTGGTGAGCACCGACGAGCCGTCCGGATGGATCTCCGCGATCGGGAAGCCGGGTCGGCGCCCACCGTCGGGCAGTTCCGTGAAGAAGCTGAAGTTGCCGCCGGTGACCTGCGCCCCGCACTCGATCAGGTGCCCGGCGACGGTGGCCCCGGCCAGCGCGTCCAGGGCGTCCCGGCGCCAGCCGAAGCGGGCGATGGCCGGGCCGACCGCCAGCGAGGCGTCGGTGACCCGGCCGGTCACCACGACGTCCGCCCCCGCGTCGAGGCAGGCCGCGATCCCGAACGCCCCCAGGTACGCGTTGGCGGTCAGCGCGCCGGGCCGGTCGAGCGCGTCGCCCTCGACGTACCCGATCCGGACGCGGAGGCCGAGCCGGTCGGCGAGCGAGGCGATCGCGGCGGCCAGGCCGGCCGGGTTGAGCCCGCCGGCGTTGGTCACCAGCTTGACCCCGCGACCGAGCGCGGTGCCGAGGCAGCCCTCCAGTTGGCGGAGGAACGTCTTCGCGTAGCCGAGGGCGGGGTCGCGCTGCCGGTCGCGGCCGAGGATCAGCATGGTCAGCTCGGCCAGGTAGTCGCCGGTCAGCACGTCCAGCTCGCCGCCGTCGAGCATCTCCTGCCAGGCCGAGAAGCGGTCGCCGTAGAAGCCGGCGGCGTTGCCGACCCGCAGCACGCTCATGTCCCCACCTCGCTTCGCTCGGCGGCGCCATGAGGCACCCACGCGCTGAGCCCGACGATTTGCTCGCTCATGTCGTGGCCCCGCTGCCGGCGGGTGCCCGCTTGACGCCGGGTGGGCCGGCGAACGCCTGGGCCACGTCCAGCCACTCGTCCGCGACCGGCCCGGTGGCGACCAGGGCCAGGTCGGCGCGGTGCCGACGCTGGGTGACCAGCAGGCAGAAGTCGAGCGCCGGCCCGGTGACCCGGTCGGCCGCGTCCGCCGGCCCGAAGGCCCAGGTGCCGCCGTCGGGCCCGGCCAGCTCCAGGCGGACCGGCGCCGCCGGCACCGGGCGGCCGTGGACGGCGAAGCCGTGCCCGAGGGTACGGAAGCCGAGGTGCGCGACGTGCCGCAGGCGGATGGTCGGGGGCCGGCGAACGCCGAGCGCCTCGGCCAGGTCCTCGCCGTGCGCCCAGGTCTCCATGAGCCGGGCGGTGGCCATCGAGGCGGGTGACATCGTGGTCCCGTACCAGGGCAGCTTTTCGCCGGGTGGGGCGGCGGTGAGGGCCGCCGCGAGCGTGGCGCGGCCGTCCCGCCAGCGGGCCAGCAGCTCGGCCGGCGGGGCGAGGAACGACTCCGCGCCGTCGTCGACCAGGCGGGACGGGTCCGGTGTGGCCGTGACCGAGGCGAAGAACGCCGCGGCGTCGGTCGCGGCGAGGTGGGCCACGTGGTCGGTCCAGGCCAGGTGCGCGATCTGGTGGGCGACCGTCCAGCCCGGAGCCGGTGTCGGCCGGCCCCACTCCTGGGGAGGCAGCGCGGCGGCGAGGGCGTCAAGCTGCTCGGACTCGGCGGCCAGATCCGCGAGCAGTGCTGTCAGGTCGACCATGGTGCCTCCGGATGGGTGGGCCGGTCAGGGGTCAGGGCCGCTCGCTTCCGGGTGCTCCGCCGGCGTCCGGCGGGCCGTCGTCGGGCGTGAGCAGGGTGGTCAGCTGGCGCTTCCAGCTGTGCAGCAGGGCGGTACGGCGGGCGGAGTCATCGCTGAGCAGGTTGGCAACGCCGAGGCCGCGGAGCAGGTCGAGGGTGGTCTGCACCGCCTCCCGTACGCCGGGCCGGCGCTCGTCCACCCCCAGCAACTCGACGGTGAGCCGGTGCATCTCCCGACCGACCCGGGCCTCGAGGGGTACCAGGGCGTCGCGCAGCTCGGCGTCGGTCCGGGCGGCCACCCACAGCTCCAGGGCGGCGACGAAGAGCGGCCCGGTGAAGGCGGCGGCGAGCAGGTCGACCACCCGGTCCAGCCGGTGCGGGCCGGCCGGCAGGCCGTCGGCCTCGGTGCGTAGCTCCGCCGCCCGGCGCTCGGTGAGGTGGGCGACGGCGGCGGTGACCAGGGCGGCCTTGGTCGGGTAGTGGTGCAGCTGGGCGCCCCGGGAGACGCCGGCCCGGGCCGCCACGACGGTCGTGGTGGTGCCTGACCAGCCGCGCTCCACCAGGCACTCGACGGTCGCCTCCAGCAGCCGCGCCTGGGTGGCGCGGCTGCGTTCCTGCTGCGGGACGCGGGTCGATGCATCGGCCACAGAGGACAGCCTGCCGCCGGAAGAAGAAACCGTCAAGACTGACTGTTTCTGCGCCCGCCCGCTCGAAGGCGCCTACCGGATCAGCCAGCACGACCTGGTCACGTGGACAGCCACATGCCTGCTCGACCGGCCCCGGCTGTTCGGCCGGGCCTGTCTGCTCAGCCGGGCCCGGCCGCTCGGCGGGCAAGGCAGTGCCACGCTGCCCGCGTTCACCACCAGCCGACGGTGGGCGCGATTGTCGCCGCTACCTACCGTGGACGCCGACGGCCGGGGCTGCACGACGGCCGGGGCGGGGGAGGCGGCGGTGGCGAGGCGGAAGAGACGACGCTGGCGGCAGGAGCTAGCGGCGACCACGCGCCGGACGCTGACCACCCGGCGGGAGCTGCGGTCGGTGAACAGGCGGCTGCCGCCGCGCGGCCCGGTCCAGCGCGAGCCGCGGAGCCGCTGGCGGCCCGGCTATTGGCTGCGGCACCCGGTGTTCGCCGCGCTTCTGTTCGGCTGTGGGGTGCTGATCCTCGTGAGCTGCGGGGTCGGCGGACTGGTCGACCAGAAGCATCTGCGGGAGCGGGGCGAGTCCACCATCGCCGTCGTCGAGGTGGCGCGCCAGCAGCGGCGGGGGGTCTGGATGACGGTGCGGATCACCACGCCCCGGGGCGAGGTGGTGAGCGCGAGAGTGATTCACCCACCGGGCGACCTGCCGGCCCCGGGGGACCGGCTCACCGTCGTCTACGACCCCGAGGAGCCGGAGTACGCGTACCTGCCCGGCGACGGGCAGGCGGCGGGCAGCGCCGTCCTGATCATCGCGCTCGGGGTGGTGCCCGGTGTGCTGTACGGGTGGTACCTGCGGCGGACCTGGTGGCGCTGGCGCGACCAGGCCGAGAACTGGCGGCACCGTCGGCCGGTGCGCCGGTTGGGCGTACGTCAGGATCCCTGGCCACGTCGACGGGCCTGACCCTGGGATGCGACCGGCCCGGACCGCATCGGGGCGGCCGGGCCGGGAGCTGCGTCGGGGAGCGGTCAGACCCGCGCGCGGCGGGCCAGGCGCTCCGGGTCGAGGATGATGATGCTCTTGCCGTCCAGCCGCAGCCAGCCGCGCGAGGCGAAGTCCGCGAGGGCCTTGTTGACGGTCTCCCGGGAGGCGCCGACCAGCTGGGCGATCTCCTCCTGGGTCAGGTCGTGGGTCACTCGCAGCACGCCGCCGTCGCGGGTGCCGAACCGGCCGGCCATCTGGAGCAGGTTCTTGGCGACCCGGCCCGGCACGTCCGTGAAGATCAGGTCGGCCAGTGAGTCGTTGGTCCGGCGCAGCCGGCGGGCGAGCACCCGCAGCAGCTGCTCGGCGATCTCCGGCCGGTTGTTCAGCCAGGGCCGCAGTGCCTGCTTGCGCAGCCGCACCAGCCGGGTGTCGGTCACCGCGGTGGCCGTCGCCGTACGCGGGCCGGGGTCGAAGAGCGACAGCTCACCGACCATGTCCGACGGGCCCATCACGGCGATCAGGTTTTGCCGGCCGTCCGCCGCGCGGCGGCCCACCTTGATCTTGCCGGTCAGGAGGATGTAGAGGCTGTCGCCGGGCTCGCCCTCGTTGAAGACGACCTCGCCCTTGCGAATCTCGACCGTCTCCATCTCCTTGGCGAGCGCCTCGGCAGCCTCCGGGTCGACACCCTGGAAGATCCCGCTGCGGGCCAGTACCTCGTCCATCGCGCACCTCCGCCTGCGCGTGCCGTCCGTCGGCCGGGTCCGCCGTCCGCTGGTCCCTCGCGCGCCGCCAAGTCTAGGCGCACATGAGCAGGAATCAGAGGTGCACCCCTTGGATCATAGGCTCTGGGACATGCTGCGCGAGCCGTTCCTGACCATCCGTCCCGAGGACGGGCGGGATGTCCCATTGCTGGTCTGGCGGGCCGAGGAGCCGCTGCTGGCGGTCGGCACCGCCCCGCTCGGGGGCGGGATCGGCGTACGCCGGTGGGTGGTCAACGCGACCGTGCCGATGTCGTACGACCGGGACGACCCCGCGGACCACCTGGCCGAGCTGGCCGACGGCCTGGGCCTGGCCGGACCCGGGGTGGGGCTGCTGACCGGGGTCGACGTGGCCGAGGTCGTGGCCCGGACCGACACCGGCGTGCGGGTCTGGGCGACGGTCGGGCTCGGCACCCCGGTCTGGGCCGCCGCGCCCGCGCCCGCGACCCCGGCCCAGCGCGTCGGCACGGTCAACATCGTGGTCCACGTCCCGGCCCGGCTCGGCGAGGCCGCTCTGGTCAACGCGGTGGCCACGGCCACCGAGGCGAAGGCACAGGCGATCTGGGAGCTGGGGTTGCCGGCCACCGGCACCCCCACGGACGCGGTCACCGTGCTCTGCCCGGCCGACGGCGAGCCGGCCCCGTACGGCGGCCCCCGGTCGACCTGGGGTGCCCCGCTGGCCCGGGCCGTGCACGCGGCCGTCCGGGCCGGCGGCGCCGCCGCCGTCGTGCCCTGGTCCGACCGCAGGGCGGGCTGAGCCCGGCGAGGTTTCCCGAGACCGGCCGGCATTTCCGGCCGATTGGCCGTCGTCAGGCAGCCTCTCGGGCGGTACGGTCGCGGGCGATGTATGCTCCCGCCCGCTCCGCGTCGCGTCCCCGTCGTCGTCGACTGGTGGCCGCCTTCGGCATACTGGTGTTCGCCCTGCTCGCCGCTGGCTGTAGTGATGCCGGCGACGGCGGACCGGTCTGGCAGTCGGGCGCGGGACCTGGGCCCACCGGCGCGGCGACCCCCGTAGGCGCCAGCCCGTCCAGCAAGCCGGACGAGCCCTCGGAGACCGTCTCGCTCGCCGCGACTGGCGATGTGATCATGGGCAACGCGCCGTCCCGGCTCCCGGCCAATGGGGGGAAGGGCTTCTTCGACGACGTCAAGGCCGCGCTCAAGGCCGACCTGATGATGGGCAACCTGGAAGAGCCGCTCACCGAGGACACGGGCACCGGCAAGTGCGCGCCCGGCGCGACGAAGTGCTTCCAGTTCCGGGCACCCCCCGGCTACGCGGCGCACCTGCGCGACGCCGGGTTCCACCTGCTCAACCAGGCCAACAACCACGGGTACGACTACGGCCCGCGGGGCTACGAGAACACCAAGGCCGCGCTGGAGGCGCACGGGCTCAAGCACACCGGCGCGCCCGGCGAGATCACCGTGGTCGAGGTGCGGGGCGTGAAGATCGCGGTGCTGGGCTTCTCGGCGTACGCGTGGTCGAACGACCTCAACGACATCGAAGCGGCCAAGAGGGTGGTCGCCCAGGCCACGGAGCAGGCCGACCTGGTCGTGGTGCAGGTGCACATGGGGGCCGAGGGCGCCGACCAGACCCGGGTCAAGCCGGGCACCGAGATGTACGCGGGGGAGAACCGGGGCGACCCGATCCGCTTTTCGCACGCGGTGATCGACGCGGGCGCGGACCTGGTGATCGGGCACAGCCCGCACGTGCTGCGCGGCATGGAGTTCTACAAGGGGCGGCTGATCGCGTACAGCTTGGGCAACTTCGCCGGTGGCGGGAAGTCGTTGAGCAGCACCGGCCGGCTCGGCTGGGGCGGTGTGCTGAAGGTCTCGCTCACGGCGGACGGCAGCTTCGTCGACGGTGGGTTCACCTCGACGGCGATGAACGGCGTGGGGCGGCCGGGGATCGACGGGCAGCACCGCGGCCTCGGGCTGGTCCGGGAGGTGAGCAAGGCGGACTTCCCGAAGACCGGTGCCCGGCTCGACGCGAACGGCCGGATCACCGCCCCGGCGGGCGGGTAGCGCGGCCGATCCGCGTGTGGGCCGCACCGGGAGATCGTCCGCGCGACGTAGGCTGGCCGGCGTGACCACGAGTTCCCCCGAGACCAAGCTCGGCCGTACGCGCCGCGCCCGGCGGATCGGTCGGGCGCTGGCCGAGACCCATCCCGACGCACACTGTGAACTCGACCACTCCAGCGCGTTGGAGTTGGCGGTCGCCACCATCCTGTCGGCGCAGTGCACCGACAAGAAGGTCAACGAGGTCACCCCGAAGCTCTTCGCCCGCTACCGCACCGCCGCCGACTACGCCGGGGCGGACCGCGCCGAGATGGAGGAGCTGATCCGGCCCACCGGGTTCTACCGGAACAAGACCACCTCGCTGATCAACCTCGGTCGGGCGCTATGCGAGCGGTACGACGGCGAGGTCCCGGGCCGGCTGGCCGACCTGGTCACCCTCCCCGGCATCGGCCGCAAGACCGCCAACGTGATCCTCGGCAACGCCTTCGGGGTCCCCGGCATCACCGTCGACACGCACTTCCAGCGGCTGGTCCACCGGTGGAAGCTGACCACCGAGACCGATCCGGTCAAGATCGAGCACGCCGTCGGCGCGCTGTTCCCGAAGCGCGACTGGACGATGCTGTCGCACCGGATCATCTTCCACGGGCGGCGGGTCTGCCATGCCCGCAAGCCCGCCTGCGGCGCCTGCACGTTGGCGAAGCTCTGCCCGTCGTACGGCACCGGGCCGACCGATCCCGTGGTGGCGGCCAAGCTGCTCAAGGGGCCGCGCGCCCGGGACCTCGCGGCGGCCGTCGGCATCGACCCGGACCTGGTGCCGCAGCAGGCGGTCGCGGCGGAGGTGCCGTGACCCGGCGGCTCGCGTACCTCATCGTCCCGCTGCTGCTGGCGTCCGCCGGCTGCACCCCCACCGCCGAGCAGCCCGCGAGCCCGTCGGCGGCCCGGGCCGAGCGCCCCTCGCCGTTCGCCGGCTGCGCCCCGCTGACCGCCGCGCCGCCCTCGGCCGCCCCGGTGCCGGCCGGCGCTCCGGGTGGCTCGCTGCCCGAGCTGGCCCTGCCCTGCTTCACCGGGGGCGCCCCGGTGTCGCTGCGGGACGTCAAGGGCCCCGCTGTGATCAACGTCTGGGCGTCCTGGTGCCCGCCCTGCCGCAAGGAACTGCCCGCCTTCCAGCGGCTCAGCGAGCGGGCCGCCGGCCGGTTCCAGGTGATCGGCGTGAACAGCCGGGACAGCCGCGACGGGGCGCAGTCCATCGGCGAGGACTTCGGCGTCCGCTTTCCCATGCTGGTCGACCAGGGGAATGCGTTCGAGCGGGCGCTCGAACGCACCGCCTTCCCGCTGACCGTGCTCGTGGACGCGGACGGCCGGATCCGGCACACCGACTCGACCGGCGCGTTGGACGACGCCCGTCTCGCCGAGCTGGTCCGGGAGCACCTCGGCGTGGAGATGTCGACGTGAACGGGTGCGCCGCGCCCCGGTCGGAGCAGGGATCATGACCCGGCAGCCGCCGGCGTGGCTGGGCCCGCTGCTCGGCCGGCTCGGCACCGCCCGCGCCGAGGATTTCACCCGGCTCATCACCCCGGAAAGCGGCGGCCGGGAGAGCGCCGTGCTGGTGCTGCTCGGCGAGGAGGCAGGGGCCGGCCCGGATGTGCTGGTCCTGCAGCGCGCCGCCACGCTGCGCAACCACGCCGGTCAGCCGGCCTTCCCCGGTGGCGCGGCCGACCCGGAGGACGCCGACGCCAGCGCCACCGCGCTGCGCGAGGCGAACGAGGAGGTCGGGCTCGACCCGGCCAGCGTCACCGTGCTCGCCGAGCTGCCAAAGCTGTGGATCCCGGTCAGCGACTTCGTCGTCACCCCCGTGCTCGCCTGGTGGCACGCCCCGCACCCGGTGCATCCGTGCGAACCGGCCGAGGTGGCGCACGTCACCCGGTTGCCCGTCAGCGAACTGGTCGATCCGGAGAACCGGATGCGGGTACGCCACCCGAGCGGCTGGATCGGCCCGGCCTTCTCCGTACGCGGCATGCTGGTCTGGGGCTTCACCGCCGGGGTGCTCAACACGTTGCTGGAGATGGGGGGCTGGGCCCGCCCGTGGCCACGCTCCCGGGTCGTGGAGCTGCCGCCGGCCGGTGCCGCCCCGGCCCCCTCGGCCGGCACCGACGCGGTCGACGAGAGTCCGGTCCGCTGACCTGACGGTCACGTTCCGCGAGCGATGACGGCACGCCGCTGCCGGTGCCCGTACCCTTGACGGGTGTCCGCCGTGGATCTCGTACTGCTCCTGCTCATGCTGGCGTTCGCGATCAGCGGATATCGCCAGGGTTTCGCCATCGGGGCGCTGTCCCTCTCCGGGTTCTTCCTGGGCGTGCTGGTCGGCCTCCAGGTCGGCCCGCTGGTCGCCCGGCAGTTCGACGACAGCGGGACCCGGGTGCTGATCTCCCTGGTCGCGATCTTCGGGCTCGCCGTGGCGGGGCAGGCAGTGGCCGGCTGGATCGGGTCCCACCTGCGCCAGACCATCACCAACGAGCTGGCCAGGCGGCTCGACGACATCGGCGGCGCGCTCGTCTCGGTCGTCGCGGTCATGCTGGTGGTCTGGCTGGTCGCGGTGCCGCTGGGCTCCTCGGGGGTGCCCTGGGTGGCCTCCTCGGTGCGCAACAGCGCCCTGCTCACCGTGATCGACCGGATCATGCCGGACAGGGCGCAGCAGCTCTCCACAGCGCTGCGTGACACGGTCGACACCAACGGTTTCCCGGACGTCTTCGGCAACCTCGCGCCGACCCGCGCCCGTCAGGTCGCCCCGCCGGACCCGACGCTGGAGGGGTCCCAGGTGGTGTCGAACAGCCAGCGGTCGGTGGTGAAGGTGCTGGGCTCCGCGCCAAGCTGCGCCCGCCGCATCGAGGGCTCCGGCTTCGTGTACGCGGACGACCGGGTGATGACCAATGCGCACGTGGTGGCGGGCACCCGCTCGGTGGCGGTGGAACTGCGCGGCCAGCGGTACGACGGCGACGTGGTCGCCTACGACCCGCAACGGGACCTGGCCGTGCTGCACGTGCCGGGGCTGCCCGGGCCGTCCCTCCGCTTCGCCGCGGGCCAGGCCGGCACCGGGGCGGACGCCATCGTGCTGGGCTTCCCCCTCGACGGCCCGTACGACGCCCGCCCGGCCCGGATCCGGGACGTCGACCGGATCACCGGGCCGGACATCTACTCCTCTGGGGACGTGACCCGGCAGATCTACACGATCCGGGCGCTGGTGCGCAGCGGCAATTCGGGCGGCCCGCTGGTCTCCGCCAACGGGCTCGTGCTCGGGGTGATCTTCGCGGCGGCGGCCGACGACCCGAACACCGGTTTCGCGGTGACCGCCGCCGAGGCCCGGCCGGTGGCCCTCGCGGGCGCGGAGCGTACCCGGGCGGTCGGCACCGGCGACTGCACCTGAGCGACCCGGCGTCGGCGGTCCGCGACGGACGCCGGGGGCCGCCCACCCGGGTCGGGCTATCTCGGCGTGCCCTCCGGGCCCGGCTCGACCAGCTCCGGCTCGACGCCCTCCCGGCCGCTACCCGCGGGCCGGCGACCGGTGCGGGCCCGCCAGGGGCGGAAGGCGGCCGTCGTCGCGGCGAGCACCGCCAACCCGAGCAGCCACCCGCCGACCACGTCGCTGGTCCAGTGCACGCCCAGCGCGATCCGGCTCAGCCCGGTCACCACCGCGATCAGCACCGCCACGGCCCACAGCGCCCGGCGCAGCGGCCGTCGGTCGCGGGTGAACGGCAGGAAGACCAGCAGCAGGACCCCGGCGGCCAGGGTGGCGGTGAGCGCGTGCCCGGACGGGAAGGAGAACCCGGACGCCCGGGCCACCGGGTCGAGCAGTTCCGGCCGGTGCCGGCCGACCAGCACCTTGAGCAGCACGCCGAGCAGGCCGCCGACGGTCATCGTGGTGACCACCCAGAGCACCAGCCACAATTTGGCCTCCGCGCCGCTGGACGGCGCTCCGGACCGAATGAAGGCCGGGCGGGGGGCCCTGCGGAGCAACAGCCAGACGACCACCGCCCCGGCGGCGACCCGCAGCGGGCCGGGCGCGAAGACGTCGGTCCAGAGACTCATCAGCCGTACCCAGGTCGGGTGGTCGAGGGCGTACCGGTGCAGCGCGTCGGCCACCGCGGCGTCCAGCCGGTACAGCGGTGGCCAGGCGGCCAGCACCAGGAGCGCCAGCAGGGTGAACGGCACCAGCACCAGGAACGCCGCGGCGGCCAGGGTGAGGTGGAGGCCCAGCGAACGGTCCGGGTCGAGGCGGCGGTGGCACCAGGACCGCTCGACCATGTCCGAGGGATTCATCCGCCGACACTACCGAGCAACCGCCCGGCCAGCCCGGCCTTGGGTCAGCGGCGGGCCTGCCGGAACCGGCGGACCACCAACGCGGCACCGATGACCAGGGCGACGAACATGGCGAGGCCGGCCCAGACCTGCTCCGGCGCCGGGTCGGCGACCTCGCCGGCCGGACGGGCCGACCACCGGGCCGGCTGCTTCGGGGCGGTGAGGGTGAACGGGTCGACTCCCGGCCCGGCGGCATCCGAGGTGTCCCGGCCCGAACCGGGTGCCGGGCCGAAGCCCGCCACGCCGGGGGAGTCGTTGTCGTCGAGCGGGTTACCCCCCACCGACGGCACGTCCGCGGTCAGCGCGGCCACCGGATCCACCATTCCGTAGCCGAACCGGTCGTCGCGGCCGGTCGGGCCGAGGTCCCGAGCGGTGCTGATCATCCGGTTGATGACGTCCCCGGCCGACATCTGCGGGTAACGGGCCCGGATGAGGGCGGCGGTCGCGGCGACCAGCGGAGCCGCGAAGCTGGTCCCCTGTACCCGCCAGTACCCGGCGGGCGGCCGGGCCCCGAACAGCGCGGTGGCCGGCGCGGTGAGCACGGTCTGGGAACCGGTGATCGAGCCGGACCAGAGGTTCTGGGTGTCGCGTTCCAGGCCGGCGACGGCCACCACGCCCGGCTCCCGGGCCGGGTACCAGACCTTGGGGCTGTTCGACGTGGCCAGGTTGCCGGTGCAGGCGACCACCACGACGTCCCGGGCGAAGGCGTAGTCGAGGGCCGCGGCCAGGGGCGGGCTGTCCCCGCTGCCGCCGAGGGACAGGTTGATCACGCGGGCGCCGTTGTCGACCGCCCAGCGCACCCCCTTGGCGACGATCATCGCGTCGTCGTAGCGGTTCTCGCCGTCGAGCACCCGGACCGGAAGGATCCGCGCGTCCGGCGCCAGCCCGACCACCCCGCGGTCGTCGTCGGCGCGCCCGGCGATCAGGCTGGCGACCGTGGTGCCGTGCCCCACCGGGTCCGGCCCGTCGGCGCCGTCGGGGGAGACCAGGTCGATGCCGGCAAGCACCCGGCCGGCCAGGTCCGGGTGGGAACCGTCCACCCCGGAGTCGATCACCGCGACCACCACGCCACGCCCGGTCGACGTACGCCACGCGGTCTTCGCCCGCAGCTTTTCGAGCTGCCACTGCTCCTCGCGGATCTGGTCCACCGGCGCGGTCGTGTCCACCGGGGCCAACCAGGCCGGCCGTGCCGTGGCGACCGAACGAGCCGAGGCGGTGTACGTGAGCGGGGGCGCCTGCGCGGGCGGCATCAGCGGACCGGCCACGGTGGCGACGACGGCCATCACGCTGAGCAGCGCGCGACCGGTGACACGCCGGGCCGCGGTCGAAGCTCCCTGCCGATCCCTGGTCACATTCCCCAGCCATTTCATCGCGACCGAAACATGCTGCTCGGAGATTACCGGGTTTCCCGTGCGCCAAGGTGCAAGTCGGTGAAGCCGTCAACCGGGCGGCAGATGGGCCAGTTGCACCAGGCGTACGCCCTCCCGGCGGGTGACCAGGCGGCCCCGGCCGGGAGGCAGCGGGCCGGCCTTCACCTGGCCGACGAGCGGCCCCTCCTCCGGGCCGCCGGACATCACCAGGCCGGGCGTGGAGAGCTCCCGCAGCCGTTGGATGATCGGCTCGAACGAGGTCCGGCCGGCCCCACCGGTGCGGCGGACCAGCACCAGGTGCAGGCCGACGTCCCGGGCGTGCGGCAGGTGCTCCTCCAGCGCGCGCAGCGGATTCGTCGGCCCACCGGCCACCAGGTCGTAGTCGTCGACCAGCACGAACAGCTCCGGGCCGGTCCACCACGACCGGCTGCGCAGCTCGGCCGGGGTGACCTCCGGTCCCGGGAGCCGCCCCTGGAGGTAGCCGGCCGCCGACTCGATCAGCTCGGTGGTGTGCGGCGCCGCCGTGCCGTACCCGATCAGGTGCGGCGTCTCGATCGTCCCCATCAGACTGCGGCGGTAGTCCACCAGCATCACCCGGGCCTGCTCGGGGGTGAACCGGTTGACGACCGAGGTGGCCAGCGCGCGCAGGAACGACGACTTGCCGCACTCGGCGTCGCCGAACACCAGGAAGTTCGGCTCGGTGGCGAAATCCAGCACGACCGGGCGCAGGTCCGCCTCGGCCACCCCGACCGGAAAGGCGAGGCCGCTGGTGGCGCTCTGGTCCAGCTCGGCGTACGGCAGCACCGGCGGAAGCAGCCGCACCCGGGGCGCCACCGGCCCGGACCAGGCCCCGGCGGCCGCCTTGACCAGGTCGGCGGTCTCCGCGCCCAGCCCGGTGATCCGCGGTTCGGCGGTGAGGAAGTGCAGCCCGCCGGCGGTGATCCCGCGTCCAGGTTGCTCCTCCGGCACGGTCGCCGCGACCGCACGCTTGACCACCACCGAGTCGGCCGGGTCGCCGAGGCGCAGTTCCAGGCGGGAACCGAACAGGTCCCGGATCGCCGGCCGGAAGTCCGACCAGCGCAGCGCACTCGCCACCACGTGCACCCCGTACGCCAGGCCCCGGGTGGCCAGCTCGGTGACCAGCGGTTCCAGGTCCTCGTAGTCCTTGCGCAGGGTGCTCCAGCCGTCGATCACCAGGAACACGTCGCCGAATCGGTCGGTGCCGAGCTGCCCGCCGGCCAGCGCCGCGGCCCGCCGCCGTCGCCAGGCCGCCATCGACTCCACGCCCGCCTCGGCGAAGCGCCGCTCCCGCTCGGCCAGCAGGGTGGCGATCTCCCCGACGGTCCGGCGTACGGCTGTGTCGTCGGCCCGCCCGCTCACGCCCCCGACATGCGGCAGGTCGCGCAGCGCGGCGAGCGTCCCGCCGCCGAGGTCGAGGCAGTAGACCTGCGCCTCGGCCGGGGTGTGGGTGAGCGCCAGCGCGCAGATCAGCGTCCGCAGCGCGGTGGATCGGCCGCTGCGCGTGGTGCCGACCACCGCCACGTGACCGGCCGCCCCGTCCAGGGCCAGCCACAACAGGTCCCGGCGCTGCTCGAACGGCTTGTCCACGACGGCCACCGGCACCTGGAGGGCGCCGTGCAGCTCCGGGTTGCCGACGCTGAGCCCGCGTACCGGGTCGGTCGCCACCGGGCCGAGCAACTCGTCGAGGGAGGGTGCTTCGTCCAGCGGCGGCAACCACACCTGGTGCGCCGGCGGCCCCTGCCCGGCCAGCCGTCCGACCAGCAGGTCGAGCAGGCTCTCGGCGGCCTCCTCCGCTGCGGGCGGCGGGGCCGGGGTGGCCGGCTCGGGCACCGGCACGAGATGGGTGGTGAAGGTCAGCAGCCTGGGCGTACCCGCGTCGGCCCCGCCCGCCGGGCCGCCCCGGCGGCGTACCGCGCCGGAGACGTACGCGGCCTTGAACCGGACCAGCGGGTCGGTGCGCGCGCAGGTAGCCGTGCCCGGGGGTGCGGGGCAGCTCGTACGCGTCCGGCACCCCGAGCACCGTTCGGGACTCCAGCGCCGAGAAGGTCCGCAACCCGATCCGGTACGACAGGTGGGTGTCGAGCCCGCGTAGCCGCCCCTCTTCCAACCGCTGGCTCGCCAGCAGCAGGTGTACGCCGAGCGACCGACCCAACCGCCCGATCTGGACGAACAGGTCGATGAAGTCCGGCTTGGCGGAGAGCAGCTCGGAGAACTCGTCACAGATCAGCAGCAGCGACGGCAGCGGGGCGAGCGGGGTGCCGGCGGCCCGGGCCCGCTCGTAGTCGCGCAGGCTGGCGAAGTTGCCGGCCCGGCGGAGCAGCTCCTGCCGGCGCATCAGCTCGCCGTTGATCGCGTCGACCATCCGGTCGACCAGGGGCAGCGCGTCGGCCAGGTTGGTGATCACCGCGGCGGTGTGCGGCAGCCGCTCGAACGGCGCGAAGGTGGCGCCGCCCTTGAAGTCGACCAGGACGAAGTTGAGCTGTTCCGAGCTGTGCGTGGCGGCCAGCCCCAGCACCAGGGTGCGGAGCAGCTCCGACTTGCCGGAGCCGGTCGCGCCGATGAGCAGGCCGTGCGGGCCCATGCCGTCCTGCGCCGACTCCTTGAGGTCCAGCTCGATCGCGCCGCCGTCGGCGCCCACCCCGATCGGCACCCGCAGCCGTTCCCGGGCCGCCCGGGGCGTCCAGCCCTGCTCGGCGGTGAAGCTCTCCGGGTCGCCGATGCCGAGCAGTTCGGGCAGGCCCGGCTCGGCGCCGGGCGGGGCGTCGGGTCCGCGTACCGTGCCGGCGAGTCGCAGCGGGGCGAGCCGGCGGGCGACCGCCTCGGCGTCGGCGAGGGCCAACCCGTCCGCGGTGCCGACCTCTGCGTGCCCCTCGGCGGAGTGCGAGTGCAGCCGGCCGTCGGCCAGGTCGAGCAGGAGGGCGTACCGGTCGAGCAGGCGGGGCGGCGGGGTGTCCAGGTCGAGCACGGTGACCGCGTCGATGCCGCCGTCGCCAACCAGATCGGTGGCCCCGGTCAGGTCGCCCCCGTCCAGCACCACCACCACGTGCGGGCCGTCCGTGGCCGGGCCGACCGGGCTGAACCGGGAGCGGCTGGACAGCACCTCGTCGAGGAGCCGTTCCAGCTCGGCGGCGGAGCTGGTGACCAGCCGGACCGGGCCGAGCGCGTCGGTGCGGCTCGGGTGGTGGGCGTGCGGCAGCCACTTCACCCACTCCCAGAGCGACCGCCGTTCCGGGCCGGCGCAGACCGCGATCAGCAGCTCGTCGGGGGCGTGGAAGACGGCGAGCTGGGTGAGCACGGCCCGAGCCAGCGCCTGCGCGAGGTCAGACGCGCCGAGCTGGGACCGGGCGCGGACGAAGACCCGGGCGAAGCTGCGCAGCGAGAGCGCCACCGGCAGGTCCGGCACCACCGAGTACGCGTCGAGGAAGCGCCGCAGCGCCCCCGCGGTCATCGGCTCCAGTTCCTCGAGCGGTCGGGTGACCGGCGGGACCAGCGGGGTGGCCAGCGTCTGCGGCCCGACCCCCACGCGGACCACGGCGAAGTCCGGGTCGCCCGGCCGGCGCTCCCACACCCGGTGGCTGTGCACCGTCGACCAGAGCCGAGCCGGGTCGGGGTGCCGGTAGTAGAGCCCGGCCCGCTGCGCCGCCGCGGTCTCCCGGACCCGCCGGCGAAGGGTGGTCAGGTGGCGCAGGTACTCCCGGCGGGCGGCCATCATCTCCGACTTCTTCGGGCCCGCGCTGTTCCATGAGGTGACCAGCATCGCCAGCGAGGAGAGCCCGAACATGCCGCCCACCACGTACGAGTAGGCGCCGCCGCCTCGGCCGAACATCATCGCCATCGCCACTGTGCCACCGAGCATGGGCAGCACCATCAGCGCCTGCTGCCAGCGCCCGCCGGGGCCGACGGGGAGCTCCGGTGGTGCCTCGACCGGGAGCTCGCCGGCCGGGATCTCCGGGGCCGGCCGCCGCGGTGGCCGCTTGATGACGACAGTGGACACCCCGGACCCTCCCCGATATGGCTCTTGGTAACCCGAGCCTGGCTCATCGTAGGTAAAGTCCTGTCGTCCGTCAGCCACCGTTCCGTCCGATTTGGAGATAACTCGATGACGACCGGGCTGGCCCGGGTCACGATCAGCGCCCCGCAGCGGCGGGTGGACGTGGCCCTGCCGGAGCAGGTTCCCCTGGCCGAGCTGCTGCCCGACGTGCTCCGGTACGCCGGGGAGGGGCTCGCCGACGACGGCGAACGGCACGGCGGCTGGGTGCTGCGCCGCACCGACGGCGCCGTGCTGGCCACCGCGCAGGCGCTGCGGCCCCAGGGGGTACGCGACGGCGAGGTGCTGCACCTCGTCCCGGCCTCTGGGCAGTGGCCCGAGCTGGAGTACGACGACGTGGTCGAAACGATCGCCGAGGGGGCCCGGCGCCGGGGCGCCGCCTGGTCGCCCGCGGCCACCCGGGTGGCCACCCTGGCCGGGGCGGGCGTGCCGCTGGCCGTGGGGCTGCTCCCCGTGTTGGCCGGCGGGCCCGGGCACCGGGCCGGCTGGCCGGTCGCCACCGCAGTGGCCCTGCTCCTCCTGCTCGCCGCCACCGTCGCCTCCCGGGCGTACGGGGACGGGCCAGCCGGTGCCACCCTCGGCGGGTACGCCCTGCCGTACGCCGCCGCGGCCGGCGCGCTCGCGGTCGGCTCCGGCGACCCGGTCGGCCCGTTCCGGCCGCTGCCCTGGGTGGGCGCGCCCGAGCTGCTGGCCGGCTCGGTGGCGCTGCTGCTGGCGGCGGTGCTGGGGCTGCTCGGGGTGGCGAGCCGGTCCCGGGTCTTCGTGGCCGGCGCCACCGCCGGGGCGGTCGGCGGGCTCGCCGCCCTCGGCGGGCTCTTCCTCGACCCGGCGGGCACCGCCGCGGTGCTGCTGAGCGTGCTGGTCTTCGCGCTCGGCGGGCTGCCGCTGCTGGCCATCCGGCTCGGCAAGGTGCCGCTGCCGCCGATCACCCTGCCCCCCACCACCCCGGCCGGTGGTCCCGACGGCGTCCGCGACCTGCCCGACCGGGACCGGGTGCACGCGGCGGTGGCCAGGACCGAGGAGATGCTCACCGGGATGCTGCTCGGGCACGCCCTGCTGGCGGTCGCCGCCACGGCGGTGCTGGCCACGTCCGGCGGGTGGGCCGGCCGGCTGCTGGCGGCGGTCGGCTGCGCGGTGCTGCTGCTGCGCTCCCGGCTGTTCGTGGCGGTACGCCACCGGGTGCCCACCATTGTCGCCGGCCTGGCCGGGTGCGCCCTGCTCGGCGGTGTGCTCGTCGGCCACACCGGCCCGGGCGGTCGGCTCGCGCTGGCCGTCGGCGGGCCCATCCTGGCCCTGCTCGCCGTCGCGGCCGGCGCCACGTACGCCCGGCGGCCGGTCTCCCCGTACCTCGGGCGGCTGGCCGACCTGGCCGACACCGCGCTGGTGGTCTCCGTGGTGCCGGTGGCCAGCGCGGTGCTGGACCTCTACGACCGGGCCCGTGGTCTGCTCGGCTAGCGGGCGTGCCTCGCGGAGACACGCCCTACCACGCGCGGGCCCGGGACGCTCGGTGGAGCGGCCCGGGCCCGGCTACGTCGAAGATCAGTGCTCGCCGTGCTCGGCGGCATCCTTGGCGCGCTGGAACGAGGCCAGGATCTCGGCCTCGGCCTCGGTGCGGCCCACCCAGGTCGCGCCCTCGACCGACTTGCCGGGCTCCAGGTCCTTGTACACCTCGAAGAAGTGCTGGATCTCCAGCCGGTCGAACTCGCCCAGGTGGTGGATGTCCCGCAGGTGCTCCTGGCGCGGGTCCTCGTAGGGGACGCAGAGGACCTTGTCGTCGCCGCCCTTCTCGTCGGTCATCCGGAACATGCCGATGGTCCGGCAGCGGATCAGGCAGCCCGGGAAGGTGGGCTCGGAGACCAGCACCAGCGCGTCCAGCGGGTCGCCGTCCTCGCCGAGGGTGCCCTCGATGAAGCCGTAGTCGGCCGGGTACTGCGTGGAGGTGAAGAGGGTACGGTCCAGCCGGATCCGGCCGGTCGCGTGGTCCACCTCGTACTTGTTGCGGTGACCCTTCGGGATCTCAACCGTGACGTCGAAATCCATCTCCCACGCTCCCTTTTTTGCCCACGCTGGCTAACGGAAACCAGTGCCGCCGCACCCGGACGGGGGAATCACCCCCCACCGACGCCGGCCGCCGCATAGTGTTCGGACCAAAGTAGTGTCACCCAAGGTGTTTTCGAACGGGGGAGGAGGGGGTCGTGGGGAGGGAAGATTCACACTACCGCCCCGAGAGGGTTGACGGACGCAAGTCCGGCCCTTCCGGTTCCGGTGGTGCCACCGGACGGGTACCGGTCCCCGACGCGCATCTCCCGCGCGTTCCGAGCCGGCCGACCGGCTCCGCCCCCGTCGGCCGTGCCGACCCCCAGACGTACGGCACCGACCCCCGCACCTACGGCACCGACCCTCGGACGTACGGCACCGACCCTCGGACGTACGGCACCGACCCTCGGACGTACGGCACCGATCCCCGGGCACACGGCACCGATCCCCGGGCACACGGCAACGACCCCCGGGCATACGACGCCGACCCCGTGGGCCGGGCCGACCCGGGGTGGTACGGCCCGGGCCCGGCCGCCCCGGTGAGCTGGCCGGCGGATGACGCGCCCGGCGGGGTACCGGTGAGCCCACCCGTCCCGCCGTCCGGGGCCGCCCCGCCCCCACCCCAGCCACCACCGCGCCGTCGCCTCCAACTGGTCGCGGTGCTCTCCGCCGTGCTGGTCGTCGCCCTGGCCGCCGTCGGGCTGGTCGTGGTCCGTCCCGGCCCGGTCGCCGGCTGGCTGGGTGGCGGGGCCGCGCAGAAGGCGAGCCAGCCGCCCGAGCCCGACCCGCCGGCCGTGCTCGTCGGCGCCGACCCCAACGCGCCGCTGCCGACCCCGGAGGGGGTACGTGCCGCGCTCGAACCGCTGGTCCGCGCCGCCGCGCTCGGCGACCGGGTGAACGTGTCGGTGGCCGACGTGGCCACCGGACAGGAGCTGTACGGCCGCGGACAGGACGACCCCACCGTCCCCGCGTCGGTGACCAAGCTGGCGACCGGGGTGGCCGTGCTGGCCGCCCGAGGTCCGGCGTACCGGATCCCCACCCGGGCGGTGGCCGGCGCCGCCCCCGGCGAGGTGGTCCTCGTCGGCGGTGGCGACCCGACCCTCGCCGTCGACAAGAACGGCTTCTACCCGGGCGCGGCCCGGCTCGACGACCTGGCCGGCCAGGTACGCAAGGCGCTCGGCGGCACCGCACCGACGAAGGTGACGGTCGACTCGTCCCTGTTCTCCGGCCCGGTGTACGAGCCCGGCTGGGACTCCGACATCCCGACGGGCGGCTTCGGCGCGGCGATCACCGCGCTGACCACCGACGCCGCCCGGAAGGATCCGGAGGAGGCCCGGAAGAACTTCGACGACACGCACGGCGCGGCCGAGCGGGTACCGAAGCCGGACCTCACCGCCGGCCGGCAGTTCGCGAAGCTGCTCGGGCTCTCCGGCGACGCCGACGAGGTGAAGCCGGGTACCGCGCCCGCCGCCTCCGGTGCCTCGGCCGGGGCGACCTCCGCGCCCGGCACCGAGCTGGGCAAGGTCGAATCACTGCCGATGATCCGGCTGGTCGACATCATGATCAGCGACAGCGACAACGTCATCGCCGAGTACCTGGCCCGGCAGGTGGCGCTGACCAAGGGCAAGCCGGCCTCCTTCGCCGGCGGCGCGGCCGCCACCGACGAGGTGCTCGGCGAGTTGGGCCTGCCGGCCAACGAGATCAGCCTGGCTGACGGCAGCGGGTTGTCCCGGACCGACCGGATCAGCCCGTCCCTGCTCACCGACCTGATCACCCTCGCCGGCAACGGCAGCCACCCGGAGCTGGCGGCGATCTTCGGCGGTCTGCCGGTCGGCGGCTGGTCCGGCACCCTGGACGGCCGCTACCAGAAGGCGGCGACGAGGGCCGGGGCCGGCGTGGTCCGGGCCAAGACCGGCACGTTGACCGGGGTCAACGCGATCGCCGGGCTGGTCACCACCGCCGAGGGCCGGCTGCTCACCTTCGCCGTGCTGACCGACCGGACGACCGGCGGCCTCGACGACACCCGGGAGGCCCTCGACCGGATCAGCTCCGCGCTGGCCGGCTGCGGCTGCCGCTGACCCGTTCCGGCACCGGCGGCCGACGCCGATCGCCAGGCCGCGAGCCGGGGTGGGGGTGTCGCGGCGCGGGTACGGTGGGTTCATGGCGCAGTTCGTGGACTGGGATCTGGCCGCCGCCACCGCGGGGGCGCTGGGCAAGTCGGGCCCCCGGGTGTCGTTCGCCGAGGCCACCGACGTGGTCGGCGCGCTGCGACGACTGACCGAGGAGGCGGCCGGGCACGTGGCCGACTACACCGGCCTCCGGGCCCAGGTCGCCCACCCGCCGGTACGCGTGGTGGACCGCCGGGACTGGGCCGCCGCCAACATCGACGGGCTGCGCGAGGTGATCGGCCCGCTGGTGACCCGCCTGTCCGGCGACAAGCGTCCCGGGCCGCTGGCCGAGGCGATCGGCTCCCGCATCACCGGGGTGCAGGCCGGCACCGTGCTGGCGTACCTCTCCGGCCGGGTGCTCGGCCAGTACGAGGTCTTCGCCGGCGATCCCGGCCAGCTGCTGCTGGTCGCGCCGAACATCGTCGAGGTGGAGCGGAAGCTGCAGGCCGACCCCCGGGACTTCCGGCTCTGGGTGTGCCTGCACGAGGTGACCCACCGGACCCAGTTCACCGCCGTGCCGTGGATGCGGGCCTACTTCCTCAGCGAGGTGCAGGCGTTCGTGGATGCCGCGCAGGGCGGCGAGCACCTGCTGGAGCGGCTACGGCGCGGGGTCGCCACCCTCTCCGACGCGGTGAAGGACCCGAACAGCCGGGCCAGTGTGCTGGACATCGTGCAGACCCCGGCGCAGCGGGCCGTGCTCGACCGGCTCACCGCGCTGATGACCCTGCTCGAGGGGCACGCCGAGTTCGTGATGGACGGCGTCGGCCCGCAGGTGATCCCCAGCGTCGAGTCGATCCGGGCGGCGTTCAACCGCCGCCGGGAGTCCGGCAACCCGCTGGAGAAGGCGATCCGCCGGCTGCTCGGCATCGAGGTCAAGATGCGCCAGTACGCCGAGGGCCGCAAGTTCGTGCACGGTGTGGTCGACCGGGTCGGCATGGCGGGCTTCAACAAGATCTTCGCTTCGCCGCTGACCCTGCCCCGGCTGGACGAGCTGGGTGACCCGGACGCCTGGGTGGCCCGGGTGCACGGGGGGCCGGCCCGCGCCACCCCGGCCGCCGACTGAGCCGCCCACCCTCCATGGCCGTACTAGCCCCACCGGTCGCCGCGGTCCGCGTGGCGGTCCGGCGTGCCCTGCTCGGCGTACGCCCTGATGGGCCGGTCCTGGTGGCCTGCTCCGGTGGGGCCGACTCGCTGGCGTTGGCCGCGGCGACGGCGTTCGTGGCGCCGCGGCTCGGCCTGCGGGCCGGGCTGGTCACCGTCGACCACGGCCTGCAATCCGGTTCGGCACAGCGGGCCGAGTCGGTCGCCCGCTGGGCGGAATCGGTCGGCTTCGACCCGGTACGGGTGGCCACCGTCGCCGTGGCCGGGCGGCCGGGTGGGCCCGAGGCGGCGGCCCGGCAGGCCCGCTACGAGGCGTTGACCGGCATCGCTAGGGCGACCGGTGCGGGTGCGCTGCTGCTCGGGCACACCCGTGACGACCAGGCGGAGACGGTGCTGCTGGCCCTGGCCCGCGGCGCCGGCCCCCGCGGGTTGGCGGGCATGCCGCCTTCGCGGTGGGTCGACGGGGTGTGTCTGCTGCGCCCGTTGCTGGACGTGCGCCGGGAGCAGACCCGGACGGCGTGTGCCGCGCTGGGTCTGACGCCCTGGGAGGACCCGCACAACGTCGACCCCTCGTTCGCCCGCTCCCGGGTGCGGGGAGAACTGCTGCCTGCCCTGGTCCGCGCGCTCGGCCCCGGGGTGGTCGCCAATCTGGCGCGTACCGCGGAACTGGTCGCCGCCGACAACGCCGCGCTGGACGCGCTGGCCGCCGACGCTCTCGCCACCGCGCGGGCGCCGGGCGGCGGACTCGCGGTGGCCGCCCTCGCCGACCTGCCGCCGGCCGTACGCACCCGGGTGCTGCGCGCCTGGGCCCGCGAGCTGGGGGCACCGGGAGGCGCGCTCGCGCACTGCCACATCCGGGCGCTGGACGCGTTGGTCATCGACTGGCGGGGCCAGGGACCGGTCCTGCTACCTGGCGGCATCCCGGTCACCCGCCACGAAGGCGTTCTCGCCGCCTGATAGGTCAGGAAATCGCGGACAAGGCGACAAACAGTATCTGACCGGCGACCAATTTGCGTCAGCTGAAATCTGTCGGCACGTGGCCTCTTCTCAGGGCTCCGCAAGTCAATGCCAACCCGCGGAGTCTCTTATGCGCGGCGGGTCCGGATCGGCTTTGATCTCGGCGACGGCGCCGGCCAAAGATGCTCGCGGAGCACTTTCCTTCTCTTGTTTCCCAGGTGACGATGCCGGGACATCCCGCTCTTCGGAGACTGCCAATGGCGTTGGCATCGCGATGGCGGTCGTCGCCTGGGCCTCCCATCGCGGCGGCGCCCGCCGAGTTCACCGTCGGTGGCCCGATCCCTGTCGATTCTCGCTACACCGCACTGAAGTCGCCGACGAGCCGGCTGGCCGAGACCGACAAGTCGCTGCTCGGCCGTACCGACGGCACCCCCGTGCCGGTTGTCGTCAAGCTGGCCTACGAGATGGCGGGGCACCCGCGTCGATGGCCGGTCGGCGGGTGTTCGGGCAGGGTGGCCCCGGCGCAGCGGACCCGAGCCGCGTACGGCAGGCTAGGACCATGTCCTGGTACGACGCCGACATCGACCACGTGATCATCTCCGAGGCGCAGATCCGCGAGAAGACCGCGGAACTGGCCAAGCAGGTCTCCGCGGACTACGCGCACGTCGAGGACGGCTTGCTGCTCGTCTGCGTGCTCAAGGGCGCGGTCATGTTCATGGCCGACTTCGCCCGCGCGCTGGGCCGCCAGGGGCCCCCGGCCGAACTGGAGTTCATGGCCATCTCCTCGTACGGCCAGGGCACCACGTCCTCCGGGGTGGTCCGGATCCTGAAGGACCTGGACCGGGACATCGCCGGCCGGCACGTGGTGGTGGTCGAGGACATCGTCGACTCCGGGCTGACCCTCTCCTGGCTGCTGCGCTACCTGGAGTCCCGCTCCGCGGCGAGCGTCGAGGTCGTCGCCCTGTTCCGCAAGCCGGACGCGGTCAAGGTGCCGGTACCGGTCAAGTACGTCGGCTTCGACATCCCGACCGAGTTCGTCGTCGGCTACGGCCTCGACTTCGGCGAGCGGTACCGGGAACTGCCCTACGTCGGCGTCCTCAAGCCCGAGGTGTACGCCAGGGCCTGACAACCCCGCCCCCGCACTCCGGGGCCATCAAGCGGACGTACAGCGGGCTCTCAGCCTTTCCGCCTACGGTAGAGGCCGGTGACGTGGAGGCACTCTCCACGCCCAGCCCCTCGAACCGCGTGACCGGGCGTTCGGGTGACCGGGCGAGGAACTCCTCGGCACGCCGGGCCCCAACCCAGGTTCGCCGTACGCGTAAGTGCCGGGCTCGCAAGCTCACATCTGGCTCGAACGGTGTACCGTCGAATGACCGCAACGCGACAGTTGGCGCGCTGCGGGGTCGGGGCCGGCCCGCATGGCGGCTACGGCGCCGCCTGAGGCGGCGACACCATTAAGACGGTCAGGACGTCGATCAGGAGGATGCGGGCGTCTCGATGCCCGACGACAGTATGGAACGTACGCGTTTCTTCCGCCGACCGGTGGTCTGGATCATCCTGGTCATCCTCGGCGCCGTTGTGCTCAGTCAGCTGTTCACGGCTGGTCCCAGTTTCCACCGGGTGGACACGTCGGTGGCGCTCGACCAGCTCCACACCGCCAAGATCAATAAGGTTGTATTCCAGGACAAGGAGCAGACACTCCAGCTGGAATTGGCGCAGAAGACCAAGTTCGGCGACACCACGACCGACCGGATCGAGGCCCAGTTCCCGTACGAGGCGGGCAACGACATCTGGAAGCAGGTGCTCGACGCCAAGGCCGCCAACCGGGTCACCGGCTCGGCCGACGCCAAGGTTTCCTCGGACAGCATCTGGGTCAGCCTGCTGGTCAACCTGCTCCCCATCGTGTTGCTCGTGCTCCTGCTGCTGTTCTTCATGTCGCAGATGCAGGGCGGCGGCTCCCGGGTGCTCAACTTCGGCAAGTCCAAGGCGAAGATGATCACCAAGGACACGCCGAAGACCACCTTCGCGGACGTGGCCGGGGCGGACGAGGCCGTCGAGGAGCTGCACGAGATCAAGGACTTCCTGCAGAACCCGGCGAAATACCAGGCCCTGGGTGCCAAGATCCCGAAGGGTGTGCTGCTCTTCGGCCCGCCCGGTACCGGTAAGACCCTGCTCGCCCGCGCGGTCGCCGGTGAGGCTGGGGTGCCGTTCTACTCCATCTCCGGCTCCGACTTCGTGGAGATGTTCGTGGGTGTCGGCGCCAGCCGGGTCCGCGACCTCTTCGAGCAGGCCAAGTCGAACGCGCCGGCGATCGTCTTCGTCGACGAGATCGACGCCGTCGGCCGGCACCGTGGCGCCGGCATGGGCGGCGGCCACGACGAGCGGGAGCAGACCCTCAACCAGCTCCTGGTCGAGATGGACGGCTTCGACACCAAGGGCGGCGTCATCCTGATCGCCGCCACCAACCGGCCGGACATCCTCGACCCGGCGCTGCTGCGCCCGGGCCGCTTCGACCGGCAGATCCCGGTCGACGCCCCCGACATGGAAGGCCGCAAGGCCATCCTGCGGGTGCACGCCAAGGGCAAGCCGTTCACGCCCGACGTCGACCTCGACTCGGTCGCCCGGCGTACCCCCGGCTTCAGCGGTGCCGACCTGGCCAACGTGATCAACGAGGCCGCGCTGCTCACCGCCCGCAAGGACCAGCGGGCGATCACCAATGACTCCCTGGAGGAGTCGATCGACCGGGTGATCGCCGGTCCGCAGCGCCGGACCCGGGTGATGAGCGACCAGGAGAAGAAGATCACCGCGTACCACGAGGGTGGGCACGCGCTGGTCGCCTGGGCGCTGCCGCACGCCGCGCCGGTGCACAAGGTGACGATCCTGTCCCGGGGCCGGTCGCTGGGCCACACCCTGGTCCTGCCGACCGAGGACAAGTACACCCAGACCCGGGCCGAGATGGTCGACACCCTGGCGTACGCGCTGGGTGGCCGGGCCGCCGAGGAGTTGGTCTTCCACGAGCCAACGACCGGCGCCGGCAATGACATCGAGAAGGCCACCCAGCTGGCCCGGGCGATGATCACCCAGTACGGCATGAGCTCCAAGCTCGGTGCGATCAAGTACGGCACCAGCGGCGACGAGCCGTTCCTCGGCCGCAGCATGGGCCACGAGCGGGACTACTCGGACACGGTGGCCGCCGAGATCGACGGCGAGATGCGGGCGCTGATCGAGCTGGCTCACGACGAGGCCTGGGAGATCCTGGTGGAATACCGGGACGTCCTGGACAACATCGTGCTCGAGCTGATGGAGAAGGAGACCCTCTCCACCGCCGACATGGCCCGGATCTGCGCCCGGGTGGCGAAGCGCCCGCCGATGGCCCCCTACCACGGCTTCGGCAAGCGCCAGCCCTCCACCGAGCCGCCGGTGCTCACCCCGGCCGAGAAGGACGCCCTGAAGGCGCAGGCCCAGGCCGACGGTGCCTCGGTCAGCGGCTCCTCGAACAACTCGGACGGTACGCACTGAACACGGACGCCGCGGCCAGCCCCGACCAGGGGCTGGCCGCCTCGTCGACCGAACCCGACGGTGACGAGGGCCTCGACTACGTCGCCGCGCGTCTGATCAGCGGCAAGCTCACCGGCCGTCCGGTCGAGGAGACCATGGACCTGGCCCGGATCGAAAAGGCCGTCCGGGAGATCCTCATCGCGGTCGGCGAGGACCCGGACCGGGACGGCCTCCAGCAGACGCCGGCCCGGGTCGCCCGCGCGTACGCCGAACTCTTCGCCGGCCTGCGGGTCGACCCGGCGCAGGTGCTCAGCACCACCTTCGAGGCCAACCACGAGGAACTGGTGCTCGTCCGGGACATCGACGTGATGAGCTTGTGCGAGCACCACCTTCTCCCGTTCCGGGGCAGCGCCCACATCGGCTACATCCCCGGGCCGGACGGCCGGATCACCGGCCTGTCCAAGCTGGCCCGGCTGGTCGAGGTCTTCGCCCGCCGCCCCCAGGTGCAGGAGCGGCTCACCTCGCAGATCGCCGACCTGCTGATGAGCAAGCTGGCCCCGCGCGGCGTCGTGGTGGTGCTCGAATGCGAGCACATGTGCATGGCGATGCGCGGCATCCAGAAGGCCGGCGCCAAGACGATCACGTCGGCGGTCCGGGGCACCCTCCAGCACGACGCCAAGTCCCGTGCCGAGGCGATGGCCCTCATCATTCCCCGCTGAGGCGTAAGGAAGGGCCCCTTCTTAACGCCTCCGGTAGAGAAGGGCGCCCTTCTCACGCGTGGGCGCCGGCTGGGTACCGCAGGTCAGGTAGTCAACCGGCCAGCATAGCCAGGACGATCCCGGCGGTGGCCAGCACCGCCGGGATCAGGCACACCAGCGCGCCGAACCGGGGCGTCCGGTCCACCCGGTCCTCCTGGCAGGGCCGGAACAGCCGGCCCACCGCGAGCCAGCCCACCATGAACGCGACCGCCGGCATCGGCAACCCCACCACCAGCGCCGCGATGCTCGCCGGGCCGGTGCCGGTGACGAGGAAGAGCACCAGTTGGACCAGCGGGACCACCAGCGCCAGCGGCCCGTACACCAGCAGGTTGCGGGGGTGCGTCGGCCACCGCGCCAGCCGGGGCAGCCCGCGCGCGGCGAGCGTGTCGTCCGCGGCGTCCGCCCAGCCTTTGGCGGTCCGCAGGCAGGCCAGCACCGCCGCCGGGCCGGCCGTCATCGACCGGGCCGCCTCGCTGACCTCCGGCGGCGTCGGCATCAGCGAGATCGCCGGTACGCCCCGCTCCCGCAGCCGCGACTGCTGCGCGGCCAACTGTTCCCGTACCGCGGTCAGCTCCTCCCGGGCCGCCGCCACCGACCGGGCCTGCTCACCGGCGGCGGTCGCCGCGGCGCGGCGTACCCCGTCAAGCTGCCGGGCGGCGGCGATGTAGTCCGGCCAGGCCGCCTCGGCCGGGTCGGCGTCGGTCGCCGGACCGCCCGACCGGGGCGCGGGAACGGCCGTCTCGCTCACGCCGCCGCCTCGCTCCGCTCCCCGGCGGCGCGAGGCGCCACGCTGCTGAGCCGAATGGTTCGCTCGCTCACGCCGCCGCCTCCCCGAACGGTGCCAGGATCGTCCCCTGCTCGCCGGGGCCGTCCCAGAGCATCGCCCGCCGCGGCCGAGGCCGCCACAGCACGGGCCGGTCGAAGAGCTGCTCCAGCCGGCCGCCCGGCACATCGGTCACCACCACCGCGGTCAGCTTGTCCACCACGCCCTCCGGGCCGAGCAGCCCGGCCAGCGACGCCACCGACCGCCACCAGCCGAGCAGGTGCCGCCCGGCCGGCGGCCCTTCCAGCAGCAGCGTCCGCAGCCGGTCGGGCGGCAACTCGGTCGCGTCCGGCACGTCCAGCCCGAACACCACCAGGTAGCCCGGCTCGCCGGACTCCAGAGTGGCCCGCAGCCCGGCCACGTCGACCGTCGCCACCTCGTGCCGCTCCGCCAGTTCGGCGGCGAGGGCCGCAGCCGGCTCGGCCGACCCGTTCGCCAGCGGTGCCAGCACGAACCGCGCCGAGCCGTGGTGCGCGGCCACGCTCCGGGCCGCCGTCACCAGCAGCCGCTCGGCCTCCCCGTCCCGGCCCACCACGGCCAGGTTCCGGCCGGCGGCCGGCCCGAGCGGTACAGCCGCCGTGGACCGGCGCACGTCCACCGCCCGGCCGAGCAGCACGGCCGGGGTGTGTGCCCGGCCGGCCAGGGCGGCCCGGTAGCGCGGGTCGTTGACGAGCAGCGGGCGCGCGTACCCGGCGAAGACCACCGGCGGGGCGATGCCCTCCGGGCGGGCCGACCAGAGCCGCTGCCGCAGCCCGGCGAGGCCGTCCGGGTCCTGGTGCGGGTCCGGGAACCGGATCATCCGCTCGTGGCCCCGGGTCGCGCCGCGCGGCCCACCCAGCCCGCCGGCGGTGTTCACCACCGCGCTGCCCACCGGCAGGCCGGCCGCCGCGTCGTTCGTCGGCTCCAGCACGGCCGCACCGCCAGGCAGCGCCACCCGGACCGGGAACTGGCCGAGCAGCGGGTCACGCGGGCCTCCGATGCCGAGGTCACCCTCGCCGGCCAGGACCAGGTGGATCCCGTACGCCCGCGCGGCGCGGGCCAGCGCCTCCAGCCGGGTCAGGAAGTTCGTGGCCAACCGGTCCCGTTCCCGCAGCAGCAGCGGGAATCCGTCGATCACGCAGACGATCCGGGGCAGCGACTGGTGCTGGCGCAACTCCGCGTAGCGTTGCCCGCCGGCCCGCAGGCCGGCGTCTTCCCGGCGGCGTAGCTCCGCCTCCAGTTCGCCGAGCAGGTCCGTCACGTACTCCCGGTCGGCGGCCATCCCGGCGGCTCGGACCTGCGGCACCCAGGACCGGTCCCGCTCGGTCTGCAGGAACTCCACGAAGGACTCGCCCTCGTCGAGGTCGGCCAGATAGAGGGCCAGCTCGCCGGGGCCGTACCGGGCGGCCAGGCCGAACAGCACGTTGGTGAGGAACGATGACCGCCCCGCCTGCGAGCGACCGCTGACCAGCCAGTGCGGGGTCAGGTCGGTGAAACCGAGGCTGACCGGCCGACCTGCGGCGTCGCCGACCGTCGTGGCGAGCCCGTTGACGGAGTCCGACGCCCACAGCTCGCCGGCCGGCAGCAGGTCGGCCAGGGCGAGCCGGGAGCCGTCCTCGATCTGCCGCGCCAGCCAGCGGCAGACTTCGGTGACCAGCTCGTGCGGCGGGTCCTCCTCGACGAAGACCGGCGAGTTCAGACCGCCGGGTGGCTCGGCACCCGGGCTGCTCAACCCCGCGCCGGGCGGATCGCCTACCAGCGCGTACGCCGTGCGTACCGCGATCGGGGTGGCCTGGGGCAGCGGTGCGCCGGCCGGCCAGCCGGCCACCACCAGGTGCAGGCCGGCCCGGTGGCCCTGGGCGGCCAGCTCGCCGATCCGGGCGAGGTCGGACGGGGCGGTACCGTCGGGCAGGGCGGCCACCACCAGCAGCAGCGTACGGCCGTGCCCGCGTTGCCGGGCCGTGCCCGCAGCCACCCACTGCTCGGCCTCGGCCAGAACCGTGCGGAGCCCCACCACGTCGGCGGCGGGCGGCGGCAGCAGCCCAGCGTCCGCCAGCTCCGCGAACCCGGCGAACATGCCCTCGGCCTCGGTACCGTCCACCGCGCGGGCCAGCAGGGCGCCGGCCGGGGTGGCGGCGAACAGGCGGAGCAGGAGGGCACGGAGCAGCCCGGCCACCCGGGGGTCGCGGGCATCGGTGTCGACGCTCAGGTGTCCACTGCCGAGCAGTGGCACCAACGCGGGGAACCGGGCGTCGTCCAGCGGCGCCGCGGTGCCGACCCGGACCACCAGTGGCGGGCCGTCCCCCGGCGGGGTGGTCGGGGTCAGTGTCTCCAAAGCGGCGCCGGCCCAGCCCGGTGCGGCGAGCGCCGCCGCTGCCCTAAGCCGCTCCGCCAGCTCGTACTGTCGATGTTGGTCGGCCGGGGCCGGCCGGATCTCGTCGAGAATGCGGGCCGCCGCAGTCGCCGTGGCCTCGGCCCTTCGGTGCAGCGCGGCGGCCCGGCCAGCTCGCGCCTTCGGACTCGCCACCGCGTCCACCTCACTCCCCGAGGCCGACATCTCCTCCCCGAGCTGTGACGGTATCCCAGCCGAGGGCCCTCCTCCGGGATTCCGGTCGGCGCTGCGCCGGACCTTTGCGCCAGCGGTGATCAGTCTCACCGTGAGTAAGCAAGCCGGCCGCCCGGTCCGTCGCCGACTGGCCTGATCGCGCCGCGCGCGGCCACCGGCGGTTCGCCACGATTCGAAGATCTGGGGCATTGGGTACGCGAGGCGCAGCCGATAGCCTCAGGAGGTGGAATCAGTGCAGCCCCCCGCCGGTTCCCAGGTCTCCCGCGTACCGGCGCAGCGGACCCCGCCCGAGCAGTTGGCGCCCCCCGCTCCGGCTCCGGCGCCGGAACGTCCGCGGCGGCGGCTGCGTACCGTCCTCACCGTCGTCGCCGGGGTGCTGGCACTGCTCTGCGGCAGCGGTGCCGTCGTCGGCTTCGTGCTGTACGACCGCGCCACCGCCCCCGACCGCAGCGCCCCCGACGTCGTGGTAGCCAGTTACATCCAGGCATTCCTTGTGGACCGCGACGATGCGAAAGCCAACGAGTTCGCTTGCGAGGGCCAGGCTGACCTCAGCGACCTGCGATCGCTTCGTGATGATCTCGCGGCACGTGAGAAGAGGTTCGACACGACGATCTCGGTGAGCTGGGGTTCGCTGAGCGCCAAGCAGACGGGTGACGTCGCCGTGGTCGAGGTAGACCTCATCATCTCGGCGTATGTCGATGGCATTTCGCAGAGCGACCGGCAGAGCTGGCGATTCGAAACCCGGCACGGCGATGGTTGGCGAGTCTGCACGGGGCAACGGGCCGACTGAGCAGGCTCACTCGAGCCACAGCAGGTGGACCGGAACCTCCAGGGTGGTCGGCGGTTGACCGCGCCACGCCCAGCGGTACCACTCCAGCTCGGGGGCCACGCGGACGCAGATGTCCCCGTCCGCGCCGGAGTAGGTCTCGGTCACCGCACGAAGGTCGCGCTGCTCGACCGTCCCCGTCACATGCACCACGCGTCGGCCAGCCACCGAGTCCGTCTCGAACACCGGGGTGGGCGCGCGATGAGCGGGCGCGTCGAGGGAGACCAGCCGGAGGCCCGGGTCGCCCGGCCGGCCGGACGGCGGGCGTTCGCCCACCGTCTCCACCCAGACCCGCTCCACCGGTATCAGTGGTGCGAACACCTCCACCTGCTCGGACTCGGCGCGGTACCACTCGTGTTCCGGGATGACCGGCACGTACGTCCGGCTGCCCTGCACGACCCGCTCGTCGGCGCGGAGGTCACCGCGCCAACCGAGGCCGGGCAGGCCGACCAGCACCCGCCGGCCGCGCAGCTCGATCCGGCCGGTGGCGGGAACGATCTCGATGGGCCGGGGCGGCAGCGGCGCCCAGTCGGGCTGATCCGCGAAGGGGTCGGGGAATGGGTTGCTCATGCGTCGACGAGCCTCACGCGGTGCCGTCCAGCGGTGCGCCGCGTTCCCGCATGAACGGCACCGGGTTGATCGCGCCCCGGCTCGACCGGTCGCCGTCCACGTGCACCTCGAAGTGCAGGTGCGGCCCAGAGGAGTTTCCGCTGCTTCCGGAGAGGCCGATCACCTGTCCGGCCGCCACCGACTGCCCGGGCACGACGTGGGGGCGCACCACCATGTGGCAGTAGCGGGTGATGTACCCACCGGCGTGCAGGATGTCCACGAACCAACCGCAACCACCCTTGTCCGGCCAGCCGTCCCGATCGCAGTCCCGTTGGCCGGAGTGGTCGGGATCGCAGCGGGCGACCAGCACGCGACCGGAGGACGCCGCGTGGATCGAGGTCCCCTTGTCCGCGGCTATGTCGACGCCGTTGTGCTTGGGGCGTTCGGCGGTGCGGAAGCCGGAGCCGACGCCGCCGGCGATCGGGGCGGTCCAGCCGGAAGCGGCGATCCGGGTGCCGGCCGCGGCGTCGCAGACCGCCTTGCCGGCGATCTCCACGGTGCGGGCGGCGCCGCCGGCGAGCGCGTCGACGATCCGGCCGGCCAGGTCCTCGTGCTTGGCGTAGGCATCGGGAAAGGCGCTGACCTGAACCTGCTGTGCCACCACGGTCAGCGGCCGCCGCTGCCAGTTCGGGACCTCGAGCAGCTTCTCGTAGAACTTCCGGGCAGCGTACGAGGGTGTCATCCGCTGCTGGGCGCTTCCCCAACTGGGCCGCTGTTGGAACAGGCCGAGCGAGTCATGGTCGGCGCCGACGCCCTCGTGCGGCAGCGCCAGCGATTCCGGCACGGTGCTGTTGGCCAGGTTGCGCAGCGCGGACTCCTGCATCGCGGTGGCGAGCGCGATCACCCAGCCGCGAGCGGGCACGTGCATGTCCTGGCCGGCCTTGATGATGATGGCCCCGTTGCGTAGCTGGCCGTCGCCGTACTCGCTGAAGCGCGGCATGTCCCCCGCGAGGTCTACCTCGTAGGCGGGGTCGCAGACCAGGCCGGCGGTCAGCCGGTTCTCTTCGTCGCCGCCCAGTTCGGTGAGGAAGTACGCGGCGACGCCGCCGACGCAGCAGAGCAGGGTGAGCACCGTGGTCGCCGCAGTGGCCACGACGCCGAGCCGCAGCTTTCGCCGGCCGGGCAGCTGGCCCGCCGCGGTGCTCACTGCCGCTCCCAGTCGACCGCGTCCACCAGCCAGTGGCCGGCGGGTGCCACCAGTTCGAGCCGGAGCTGCCCGTTGTCGAGCGGGATCAGTGCCTCCACGAAGGACTCCGTCCGGGGCCGGAGGGTCACCTGACCGGTGACCCGTCGGGCGGGCACGCGCTCCGGATCCGCGTCGGTCAGCTTCTCGGTCAGCGCGGGCGTGGAGAGTGGCCGCATTCGTTCCTGCCAGTCGTTCGCGCTGCTGCCCGGGCCGCTCAGCCACGCGGTGGTGAAGCGACCGGCGGCCTGCTCAGGGGGCAGGTCGCCCGGGCGCGTGCTGGGGGTGGGTGCCGCTGGGCTCGACGCCACCCCGTCGTCACCGGCCTCCGGGTCGGCCGTGCTGATCGGCTCGTGCGGCCGGTTGCTCAGGCCGGCGGCCGGGTCGATCGGGCCGGACACCAGCCGCGCCGCGCCGATCACGCCGAAGACCAGGGCGGCGATCACGAGCGCGACGCCGAGCCGGGACCGCAGCACTCTGGTGAAAAGGAACTCCAGTGCTCGACGCATCGGCCTCACCGCGCCTCGGAGCGCACCCGGGGAGCGGGTTTGGCGGGTGCCCGGTCGGCCGAGTCCGGCCGGTAGACGGCGAAGGTTGGGGCCTCCTCCGGCACGTCGGGTTCCGTCCAGTTCGCCGGCTGCCGGCGCGGGCGTGGCGCCGCCCGTCCGCCCTTCCGCTCGGGCACGGGGGCCTCGTCAGCCGGTTCCCGCCCGTCCGGCCGATCCCGTTCGATGGCCGTGGCGGCATGCGACGGATCCTCGTGCCGGGCCTCCGGCCGCGTCCTGCTCTGATCGGGCGCCACGCCGCGCCGCCGGCCGATCGCCGGCTCGGCGGTGCCGCCGGGCTCGGCCACGTCCAGCCGGGCCGCGATCCGTATGTCGCGGAAGAACCGGCGATGCCAGGAACCGGCCGAGCTGATCGCCTCGCTGCTGTCCTTGCCGCCGAGCTGGGTGATCCGCCGGTACGGGCGGAGCAGCAGCCAGCCCACCACGCCGCAGAGCCAGACCAGGACCACCTGCAGCCAGCCGGGCAGAGTCGGGGTGTTCATGATGAGGTCGACCGCGAACAGGTAGATGGCCGCGCCCGTGCCGAAGATGGCGATGTTGAAGACGGCCGCCACCACCGCGTTCGCCAGCCGGCGCAGGCCGGCGCTCGCCGGGCGCAGCAGGCCGACCGTGCCGAGGATCGGCGCGGCGATCACCGCCCAGCGGAAGATCAGGAAGCCGAGCAGCACCAACAGGGAGGCGGTCAGGTCGAACATCGCGAAGAGCAGCGAGGCCAGCACGGCGATGAAGCCGGCACCGATCCGGTCCATGTCCCGGACGCCCTTGAGGTACTCGTACGCCTCCGGGTCCTCCGTCTTGATCTGCTCGGCGACCCGCGACCACTGCTGCTGCTTGGCCTTGACGACCACGTCGCGAGTGGCGGGATTCGTCCGGATGGACTCTGCTTCGTCCCAAGTTAGCGACTTGGCGTCGTAGAGGGCCAGACCGTACTTCTTGGCGGTCTCGCTGTCGGCCGAGCCGAGCACGCCCCGCAGCCAGTTCCGGTAGAGCATCGTCTCCGTGGCGGTGTCGCTGGCCCGGACGGCGGGGGGTCGCTTGTCGATGCAGGCGTCCGGGTTCGGCAGCGCGCACTTGTCGGCAGGGATGTCCTTGGACGCCGGGCCGACGGCGTCGTGTACGACGCCGAGGGCCGTGATGAGGCTGTTGTCGGCGAGGTTCGCCGACTTCACCGGCCAGGCGGCCAGGGCGGTCACCGCCACCATCACCACCACGGCCCAGCCGGCCGTGGTCATGGCGTTGCTCATGTCCGACTGGCGCGAGCGCCAGATCAGGTAGAGGCCGACCACGCAGAGTGTGATGATGCCGAAGACGCTGAACACCTTCTGGTAGACGGCCTTGGTGGCCTGCTCCACCAGCGGGTCCGCCCAGCGCCACATCGAGCGGGGGTCCCAGGCCCGTTCGCGCAGGGCGTTCGACGCCCCGATCACCGCGTTGGCGAACATGAACTCGCCGTTCGCGACCGTGTTGGTGAAGCGGTAGTCCGGATGGAGGACCGACGACGCGCAGCCGCCGTCGACGTCGTACGTGGTGTAGCTGTATCCGGCGTAGCCGTAATTGCTGTAGAGCCCCTTGGGGCCGCGGAGCTTGGCGGAGTCGGGACGGGAGGCGAACCAGCCGGCCAGGCCCGAGTCGGGCGCGCTGGGAACGGGCGCGTTGCGGCACTCGACCGTGTCCTGGCTGATCTCCTGCAGCTTGGCCACGCAGGCGCGGAAGTCGGTCTGCCACTGCTTGGTGCTGCAGAGCTCGGCCCGGGCCTGGGCGACCGGTGTGGCGGCGTACGCGGGTGTTGCCCCGACCAGCGGCCAGGCGATGGTGGCCACGGCGAGTACGCCGAGCGCGAGGAGGAGCGCCGCGATCCGTGCCCGGGCCCTCGCCATGTCACGCCTCCAGATCAGCCAGCACGGCCGGTAGCGCCCCGGCCGCCTGGGCGACTGCGGCGGGGGTGGTGTCCAGGTGTTCCAGCAGCCCGTCAACGTACGACACGTCGACCCGGACCTTCTGCACGCGCCCGTCGACGTCGCGCATCACGAACTCGCGGAAGCCGAGTCGGGCGGCCGAACCGGAGTCGGCCTGGGACAGCGACGCCAGGGTGGCTTCGTAGCCGTCGTCGACCGGCACCCGGAGCAGGCGCAGTGCCTCGGAGGCGATCTCGGTGTCCTCGGCGATCCGGCCGACGAACACGGTGGAGACCAGGTTCTGCACGTCGAGACCGAGGATGTCCTTCGGGTTCTGCGAGGCGACCAGGGCGGCGAGGTTCCACTTGCGGGAGTCGCGGGCGAGGCGGACCAGGAACGACCGCCCGGAGCGCCAGCCCTCCATGAAGTGCGCCTCGTCCAGGCCGACCAGCTTCCGCGAGGCCATCGAGCCGCCGTAACAGCGACGGACGGCGAGCCGGTGCGCGGTGTGCAGCATCGGTAGGGCGAGGGCTTCCTCGGCCGACCAGTACTCGCGCTCGATCTTGAGATCGGGCAGCCGGAGCCCGGCCATGGTGATCACGGTGAGCGCCGCGTCGGCGCCGAGCAGGTTCTCCGGCGGCCGGCCGAAGAAGAGCATGGCCAGCGGCATCTCGGCCGTGTCCAGCAGCAGGTTCGCCAGCTCCCGGCCGGCCTCGTCGTCCAGCCCCTGCAGGCAGGCGATCACGTCGTCCAGGGTGGACGTCTCCTCGGCCGGGACCTGGCGTACGGCGTGCCGGAACAGGGTGGCGGTGGACGCCTCCCGGGCCACCTGTGGCGGCACCAGCATCATGCAGATGTCCTGTACCAGCATGCGGCGCTCGGCCCGGGCGTTGGAGATCGCGATCTCGAACTCGCGGTCGCCCGCCGCCCCCTCGCTGAACTCGCTGCGCAGCGGCGTCGGGATCAGCGCGTACGGGGCGAGGGTGCCCTGCTCGGAGCCGGTCAGGTTGAGCACCCGCGAGTACGGCGCCAGCTCCGGCATCGCACAGAGCCGGGCCAGCGGGCCGGACGGGTCGAGCAGGGTCACCTGGACGCCGCGCCGGGCGGCCAGGTAGCCGAGCGCGCCGAGCAGGGTGGACTTGCCACCGCCCGGTTCGGCGACGAAGACCGCGAGCCCGGAGCGCTCACGCACCTCCATGGGGAAGTGCAGGTCGAGGAAGACGGGTCGGCGGCAGGTGCCGGCGGTGCGGCCGATCAGGTCGCCGCGCCGGTCGCCGACCGTGGAGGCGGCCTGCGGCAGCGCCGCGGCGAGCAGGTTGACCGGCATCCGCCGGACGTAGCCGGTGTTGGCGATCGGCTCGCCGGGGATGAACTCGCGAGCCAGCCAGTCCTGGTTCTTCGGATGCTGCAGCGAGATCCGCAGCTCGCGGGAGTAGAGCTGGATGAGCCGACGGCTCCGCTCCAGGCACTCCTCGCGGGTCCGGCCGCCGACCGCGATCCGGTGCCAGCCGTGCGCGCGGGCCGAGTCGACCGGCAGGCCGGTGGTCATCTCGTCGCCGATCACCAGGGCCCGCTTGGCGAGGCGTTCCAGCTCGGGCGGGGCGTCGATGCCGTGCTCGGCGTAGTCGAGCTGCTGGGAGCGGATCATCCGGAGCCGGTGCTCAAGGTTCCGGAAGGAGTCCCCGGGGCCGAGGATGTCCACCCGGGTCGACAGCTCCATCGGCCATGGCAGCCGCTCGTGGAAGTGCAGCCAGGGCTCGTGCCGTTCGGGGATCTCCAGCGGCTCCATCCGGCCGACCGCGAGGACCGCCACGTGCCGCTCCTCGCCGGTCATCCGGTTGACCAGCTTCACCGTCGAGCCGTACGGGGTGCGGTAGCGCTCGACCTGCTCGGTGAGGGCGAGCAGGTCACCGCGTTCCCACCGGCCGTTGGTCACCGGGGAGAGGGCACCGGGCGGCGCCATGCAGAGCGCGACCGAGCGGTAGAGCAGCCACTCCAGTTCCTGCGCGGTCACCCGGCGGCCCCGCATGCCGAACGCCCCGAGCACCTCGTCGAACTGCTCGACCGTGCGGCCCAGCTTGCGGCGCTCGCCGCCTGCGGTGCCCCGGCCGAAGGCGCGCAGCAGCCGCTCGGTGAGCGAGTCGCCCAGCGACCGGCGGGCGAAGGTGACGCCGAGGTACGTCTGCCCCTCCGCGTGGTTGACCGCCATGAGGTGCCGTTGCGCGGCGACCAGGTGGTCGGCCCAGCCGGGCGTGCCCGGCACGTCGGGCAGTGGCGACGCGGTGTGCGCGTCGATGGTGCGGGCCCACTCGTCGGCTGGGAACGGCCGGGTGGTGCGGCGCAGGTGCAGCCGGAAGCCGGCCAGGCCGGCGTACTGCTCGGAGATCGCCGAGAGCAGCGCCTCCCGCTCGGCGTCGGGACGGAACGCCCAGCGCACCTCGGGTAGCCAGTACCAGGCGGTGACCGTGTTCGGGGTGAAGGTGAGGTGGCCGGCGATCTCGGTGATGGCGAGCTCCACCGACGGGTCGCGGTCGCCGAACTTGATCTTAGGCGGGCGTACCCGCACCGGCTTGACGGGCTTGCTGCGTTCCGCGGAGCGTTGCCGTGGCGGGGTCACCTCGCGGGTGGTGGAGGTGGCGACCTCGCGGCCGTTCGGCCGGGCCACCTCCGCCGCGCGCCGATCGCCCCGGCCGGCCGGGCGGTCGACCGTGGCCTCCGGGGCGGCCAGCTCCGGCTCGGTGGACGGCCGGAGCGCGGGCAGCCGCCCGCCGGGCTGGTGCGGCACCCGGGTGCGGGCCGCGGGCGCCGGATCGAGGGCGGCCATCCGTCCGGTCGGTCGATCCGGCGACTCGGCACCGCGGCCGGCTTCGGAGACGTCGCGGGTCCGGCCCACCGGGCGTACCCCGGGGGTGGTTTCCCGCAGTCGGGCGGTGGGTGGCTCGTCCTGCGCCTCGTCGCGGCCGGCGGGCGGGGGCGGCGTGACCGGCTCGGCCGGGGCGGCGGGCTGGTGTGGAATCGACGGCGCCTCCCGACCGATGCCACGGCGGGGCGGCGCCACCACCGGGGTCGGCTCGGCCGCAACCGGCGCGGGCTGGCTCGTGGGGCGGGTGGTCGGACGCCGTACGCCGGCCTGTGCACCGCCGAAGAGGTCGAGGAACGGAGAATCGATGTCACCGTTGTCGCCGACCGCCGGCACCGGCTGTTCATGGCCGGCGGCCCGTGGCGTCGCCGGCCGGGGCGACTGGAAGACCCCGACCCGGCCGTGCCCGGGGCTGGTCACCAGTGCCGGATCCAGGGTGGCCTCGTCCAGCTCCCCGCCCTGCGGGTAGTCGAACGACCGCGCTCGGTTACCGTGCGGGCTGGCCGGACGCCCGGCCGGGGAACCCGGCGTGGAAGAGCGACTCATGCGATCGCCTCACCCGCGTCGTTCGGCTGCGCTGTCGGCGTACGCCCGGTCATGCCAGTTCCTCCCGGATCCTGATCTGGCTCGCCACCAGCCGCGGATCACGCTGCTCGGCCGCCGGCTCCCGGGTACGTCGCCAGTCCGTCAGCGCGGTCCGGATGACCATGCGCGCCGGACGGTCCGGGTCGACGTGCCGGAAGATGAACGAGGTGGTCACGATGGCGAGCGAGATCTCCCAGGCCGGGAAGAGCTCGACCTGCAGCGTGAACAGCCAGTGGATGAACATGTAGAGGGGTACGAGCAGCATGAACAGGCCGTACTGGGCGTACGGCAGGTGGACGGGAAGGGTGTACCCGGGCGGCCCGAGATAGACGAGACGAGCCCGGTAGATGTCGTCGTCGGTACGCAGCCGCATGGTCGCCCGCGCCTACTGGAAGAGCAGCTTGATCAGGTAGTCGCCGACGAAGAAGAGTGTGGCGGCGCCGGCGATGAAGGCCAGCCCGATGATGGCGATGGCCGAGCTGGTCAGCACCTTGGAGATCTCGCCCCGGCTGGCGCGCCCGATGAAGATGACGCCGAGCACCGCGAGCAGGATCGGCGCGATCTTGCTGGCGAAGAAGCGGACAATGTTGTCGGTGGCAATGCCCTTGGGAGCCGGCTCGGCGAGTGGAGTCGACGCCAGGGTGTGGAGCGCGTGGTCGACGGCTGCGCTCGCCGCCCCCAGGAGCTCGGTGGCGATCACTGGAAAACCTCCCCATGTCGCGGCCGGCGGCGCCGCGGTGGTGCAGTAGGCAAGCCTGGCGGGATGGTGCTCTCTGGGCACAGCGTGCGCGACGCTGCGTTGGTCGCCCACCACGGAGAGTGGTGAGCTTTGGGGGGATTCTTCCCGCTTCGGCCCTCCCTCCAGGCTTCGCCATCTCGATGCTGGGCAATTCCAAAGCGTACGGGCCGGGCACCTTTGCGACAACCCGCGAAGACTCGACCCGAAGAGGCCCGGACGACCGATCGTACACCCGTTCTAATTCCCATGTCAGGGCCGCCGGCGGTGGTGCTCCCCCGGGCCGCCGGAAGCCCTGCTGGCGACCGGTACTGTCGGGTCGTGACCGAGCTGGTACGGGCGCAGGCCCCGGTGGTGATGGGCGTCCTCAACGTCACGCCCGACTCCTTCTCCGACGGCGGCAGGTACGCCGATCTCGACGCGGCCGTCGGACACGGAGTGCGACTGCGCGCGGCCGGCGCGGACCTGGTCGACGTGGGTGGCGAGTCCACCCGGCCGGGCGCCGACCGGGTGGACGCCGAGACCGAGATCGCCCGGGTGCTGCCGGTGATCCGCGCGCTGAGCGCCGCCGGCATCCCGATCAGCATCGACACCAGTCGGGCCCGGGTGGCCGAGGCGGCCCTCGCCGCCGGTGCCGAGGTGGTCAACGACGTGTCCGGCGGCCTCGCCGACCAGGACATGGCCCGGGTGGTCCGCGACGCCGGCTGCCCCTGGGTGCTCATGCACTGGCGCGGACACTCCCGCGAGATGCGCGACCTGGCCACCTACACCGACGTGGTGGCCGACGTCCGGGCTGAGCTGAGCCAGCGGGTCGACGAGGCACTGGCCGCCGGGGTCGCCGCCGAGAAGATCATCATCGACCCCGGGCTCGGCTTCGCGAAGACCGCGGCGCACAACTGGGTGCTCAGCGCGCGCCTGTCCGAGCTGGTGGACCTGGGCTTCCCGCTGCTGTTCGGGGCGAGCCGGAAGTCGTACCTGGGCCGGCTGCTCGCCGACGCCGACGGCAACCCGCGGCCCACGTCCGGCCGCGAGGCGGCCACCATCGCCACCAGCGTGCTCGCGGTGGCGGCCGGCGCCTGGGGGGTACGCGTGCACGACGTACAGGGCACCGCCGACGCGCTGGCGGTCTGGCGGGCCACCGGCCGCCCCTGCCTGGCGACCAAGGTGAACGAGGGGGACCGGTGAGCGCGAGGAGTGAGCCGGTTTT